>NZ_JADDIL010000017.1:0-126807 GCF_020826795.1 Microtetraspora sp. AC03309
GTCCCAGAGCCGGGCGCTCTTGCGGCGGGCCACGCCGGGGGAGGCCAGGCGGGTCATCGCGGTCATGAGCCGGTAGGTCGCCGGGCTGGTGGACAGGCTGAGCCTGGGGTCGGTCCTGGCCATCTTCTGCACCTGCTGGGTTCGGGTGCGGCGGGCCAGGTCGTAGCGGTCCAGCAGCCGCGACACGGGGCCGGGGCGGGCGGTCTCGGCCGCCAGGACGACGGAGTCCTCCAGCGCCTGGCAGGCGCCCTGGGCCAGGAACGGGGTCATCGCGTGGGCGGCGTCGCCCAGCAACGCGATGCGGCCGGCCGCGTAGGAGGGCAGCGGGTCCAGGTCGTAGATGTCGTGGCAGAGCACCGCCTCGGGCGGTGTGGCGGCCAGCAGGGCCGGGATCGGCTCGTGCCAGCCGCGGGTGCGACGCCGTACCTCACCGAGATCGTCGTCGAAGCGCAGGCCCGGCTCCTCCTGCCGGACGGCGAGGAACCAGAACACGCGCTCGCCGGTCAACGGGTGCGCGCCGAACCGGGCGCCGCGTCCCCAGGTCTGGAACCCGCCTACTGGCCGGACCGAGCCCGGACGGGTCACTCCGCGCCAGCACAGGATGCGCTGGAAGACCGGTTCGGGGGCGTCCGGCCACATGCGGCGGCGTACCGTGCTGTGGATGCCGTCGGCACCGATCAGCAGGTCGGCCCGCAGCTCGGAGCCGTCGGCGTGAGTTGCCGTGACGCCGTCGGCGTCCTGGCGGACGCCGGTGACCTCCGCGCCGGTGCGCAGCCGGTCGGCCGGCACGTGCCGGGCCAGCGCGCGCTGCAGGTCGGCGCGGTGGTTGGCGAGCAGCGGCGGGTCTCCGCCCGGCTGAAAGCGCATCAGGTGCCCGCCGCCGGGCAGGCGCATCGTGGAGCCCGCCTCGGTGGGCACCGAGCAGGCACGGAACTCCTCGCCGACGCCCAGGGCGTCGGCCGCGCGCATCGCGTTCGGCGCGAACGACCAGCCCGCGCCGGCCTCCCGCAGGTGCGGCGCCCGCTCCAGCACGGTCACGCTCCACCCGGTACGCCGCAGGGCGATGGCCGTGGCCAGCCCGCCGATCCCGGCCCCCACCACGATCGCCGACCGGCTCCGCTCACGACTCATCGGCGTCCCTCTCATGCGCCGGCCCCGGCATGCTCGTGAATGCCTTGTCCATCCAGTCGAAGACGTCGTGCGCCACCCGCAGCCGCCGGGTGCGCGCCGGGTCGCCGCCGGCCACGTCCATGCCCTGTGCAGTGATCTCACGGAAGGCGGCCAGGCCCGCGACCCTGCGCCGGACGACCCGTTCCCAGGCGTCGTCGTCGACCTGGAAGTAGTGGGTCTTCTGCCCGGGGCGGGTGCGGCGGCGCACGAACCCGGCGTCGATGAGCAGGCGCATGCTGGTGGCCAGCGACGCCCGGCTCGCGCCGATCGCGTCGGCGATCTGCCCGGCCGACTGCTCCGGCGGGTCACAGATCATCAGCCACGCCAGCACCCGGCCGGCGATGGGCGGCACGGCGTACTCGTCCATGCAGAACGCCGCCGCCCGCTCCACCCACTGCAGGATCCGCTTCCGGTCCTCTGGCGTCTCGCTCCCCTTTTCCACAATGTTCAGCATGTACTGAATATTGCGGAAAAACAAGAAAGTCATACGCCCCAGTGGGACGCGACGTCCGCCGCGATCAGGGCGATGCCGACGAGGTCCTGGGCCTGGGCAGCGGCTTCCCGGTCGGCCGGGCGCTGACTGCACTCAACGTCCTGGCACCCTGGCGATCGACGGCTCAGACGTGCCCAAAGCCTCGCTCAATGGCGTCAAGTGCTTGCCCAACGACATCTTTGACCCGCCGTTCGACCTCGGTCGGCTCCGCCCCACCGAGGAATCCTCGCTGAAGGAGATCATGGCGGAGTACCAGAGCGCCGACCATCAGAGCCGCCCACGGCGCCGATCCGCCGGCGGCCGCCAGCGGATCCAACCACGACTGAAGAATCGCAGCGCGACGAGTTCTCAGCGTCGGAGAGTCGAATTCACATTGGGCCCAGACACGCATCGCGTTCCACATGTCGGCGTCGACCCCAGCCCACGGACACGGAGCGGTGAGCAGCGGGCCGTCGAGAATCATCGGCCGGAGAGTGGTTGTCGCCGACACCGACGCGCGATGCCGAAGCGCGTCAACGAAGGCATCGAGGATCGCGGGCTCAGCGTCGAAGAACAGGTCTTCCTTCGCCCCGAAGTAGTTGGTCACAGTCTTCACGGAGACGTCCGCCGCCTCCGCGACCTGCGCCAATGTGACGTTCTCGAAGCCATCGCGCTCGAACAGCCGCGTCGCACGGTCTGAGATGCGTTGCCGGGTCTCTACGCGCTTGCGCTCCCGAAGGCCTACATTTACCATGATGGTAAGTTTACCATGTTGGTAATAATCTGGCTATCGCGCCGCATGCGCCGAGGTGGCCCGCATGCGGCACCCCCGACGCCCTCCACGAGAAGGACTCATGAACGACCCATCCATGTGCATCGCCAGGGACCACTTCGCATCGACATCAGCCAGTAGCGATGTCGACTATCAGGTCCTCCTCCCGTCCGACTGGGAGGAGGGCGAACGGCTCCCGCTCGTACTCCACCTCCACGGCGCGATGTCGTCATCAGCGTCACTGGAACTCGCGAGGCCGTTCTACGAGGACCTCTTCCAGCGAGGCGAATTTCCTCGCGCTGTTGTCGCGTGCCCGAGCACTCCCACAGCTGGAGGTTTCTATATGGACTGGCCGGACGGAGCCTCGTGGGAGGCGTTGATCACCGATGAGTTCCCTGAGCATCTTGCGGTGAAGTATGGGCCCTTCACCGAAACGGCCCTCATCGGCGCGTCGATGGGAGGCTATGGGGCCCTCAAGGTGGCCTTCGGTGATCCGGATCGCTTCGCGGCAGTCGCGGCAATCTCGCCTGCCGTGTTCCCCGGCGAGACGCCGGAGGACGTTCCCCAGCCGAATCGGCCCTCTGTATTGGGCGATCTTCACCAGGCCATGGCGAACGGATCCGGCGACGCCGATACGTACGTCGGTAATTCCGTCTACGGGAGAGCACGTTTCAACGCCGACAGGATCCGCGGCGCCGCTCTTCCGATCCTGGTGGATTGCGGTGCCGCCGACGAGTTTCTCCTGCACGAGGGAGCGGACTATCTGCATGGAGTACTCACGGAGCTCGACATCGCCCATGAGTTCCGGCTCGTTGAAGGCGCAGGGCACGTTGGGCCGGCGGCTGACGCTCGGACGCGGGACGCGATTCGGTTTGTCGGAGCTGCGCTCGGGCCTTTTCGTCGTTCGAATCACGGTGTTCACGCTGCCGGCGACCACCGCGGCTGATAGCGCCTGCCGGCCCCTCCCCTGATCCGAACTACGAACAGCCCCTGGCAGAGCCCGCTGTGCCGCGGTGGTCGCGGTCCTCCAGGTTCGTACGGCACCGCGAGCCAGACATAGGGCTCTGCTTGAGCACCTCGACCTGAGTGACGTGATCCTGATCGGCCACTCCGTCGGCGGCGCCGAGATCGCCCGTTATCTGGCCCGCCACGGGGAGAACCGCATCGCGCGCGCCGCGTTCATCTCCTCCACCTTGCCCTTCCTGAAGCTGACCGACGACAACCCGGAGGGCTTGCCCGAGGCCCGCCTGCAGGCCACCCTCAATGCCTTCCAGACCGACCGCCCGAGTAGTGCCTGACCGCCTGGCCGACGGATCTCAGTGATCCATCGGACGACGTCCGCTCCGAATAGAAAATTTGTCTTGACGAAAAAAGTTGTCGGTGGGAGGGTGGGGAGGCACACGGGACAAGAGAGGCAGGGATCAGTGATGAGGAAGATTGTTGCGGGGCTGTTCATCTCGCTCGACGGCGTGGTCGAGGCACCGGACCAGTGGCACTTCCCGTACTTCAGCGATGACATGGGCGAGGTGGTCGGCGGCCAGATGGCGGAGACGGACACCATGCTGCTGGGCCGTCACACGTACGAGGCCTTCGCCGAGTACTGGCCGCACCAGAGCAGTGACGTGCCCCCTGCCGACTTCATGAACGGGGTACAGAAGGTCGTCGTCTCCACCACGCTCGACAAGGCGACGTGGGAGCCGACCACGATCATCGGTGGGGACGTGAACGCTCAGCTCACGGCGCTCAAGGCGCAGCCGGGCAAGGACATCTCGATCACGGGCAGCCCGACCCTGGTGCGCACGCTGCTGCGCGACGGCCTGCTCGACGAACTGCGGCTGCTGGTGCACCCGATCGTGGTCGGCCGTGGTCAGCGGTTGTTCGACGAAACGGCCGAATCGATCGGGCTCGCCCTGGTGAGTTCGCGGGCCATCGCCAACGGCGTGCTGGAGCTGGTGTACGCGCCGGCGCCGATCCCTGCCTCGCAGTCGCCCGAGGCCTGATCGTCCACAGGTTCACAGCTCCGGTGTGGAGATCACCGGGCCGATCTCCACGCCGCGTGCCTTCAATCGTCCAAGGTGGGCGGGCAAGCGAGCGGGAGCGGGATCACCCCTTCACCGCCCGGTCGTCGGGATGGCGGGATCCGGCCTGCTGCGCGAGTCGTCCGCCCTGGCGGCGTTCGAGCGGGAATTTCGCTGACACCGGTCTCGCCCGTGCGCCGCGGGTCATGGGTGACGTCGTGGTCGCCTTCGCCGCCGGCTCTCCCTCGCCCTCGGGCACCGTGCTGATCTCCGGGACAGGAGTGATCGCGACGAAAACAATCGCCCATGCGCCCGTGGCCCTGGCCCCGGAGGTGCCGGTCGCGGTGGCAGGGGACGGTGCTGGGGCCGCGGCGTGGCTCGCGCTGCGCGAGCTCGTCCCTCCGGCGGAGGCCGCCCGCCTGCACGCGAGACTCGCGTCGACGGGCAGGTGACGCTAGAGCCGTACGGTGACGGTCGAGGAGCCGCCGCCGTGGGCGGCGAGGCGCTCGAAGGTGAGGGCGAGTGTCGCGCCGGTCGCGGCACTCGCCAGGAGCGGATCCCCGTGGAGCACCGCGGCGACCGGCCGATCCCAGGTCACGGTCAACTCGCTCAGGTCGCGCCGAGGGTCCGACACGGCCAGCGTGGCCGTACCGTCGCCCCTCTCTCTGACGAGGACCGCGCACGGGGCGGAGGCGGACAGGCCGCCGACGGCTCCCTCGTTCCAGAAGTTGACCGCGGTGATCCCGAGGGACGGCACCTCCACACCCTGCGTGCGTGCGGTGTTGGCGAGCACGCGCGCCCAGCCGGTGTCGGCGGCGCGGGTCCGGGTCTCCGCGAGGCTCGCCCCCGGCAGAAGGAGGTAGACATAGCCGGCCGAGCTGGGGTCCACACCGTGGTCGAGCCAGAGAGTCGCATAGATCCTGGTCACCGACCCGCTCGCACGTTGCTCGCACAGCGTCTTGAGGCGGGCGCCACCGGGCAGCACGTAGCCGCCATGCCCCTCCAGGTGGGCCCAGCCCGCCGCGTCGTCGACGGTGAGGAGCGCGTCGGTTCTGCGGTTGTCCACGATCGTCTCGACCGGTACGCCGTCCCGGCCGCTGATCGCGGCGCCCAGGCAGATCACGGCGTCATCGAGGAAGAACCACGACTTGAAGGCCTCCATCGTGCTCTCGAAGCCGTTCAGGTGCTGGCCGACCGTCGCGTACATGCCGTCGGTGGCGCCGCCCACCCAGCGGCCCGGCGGGCAGGTGTCGCCCCACCCCTCACCGGCGCCGTCGGCCAGTCGCCGGGTGGAGACCGTCGTGCCCGGCAGGCGGTAGGGATCGACGGTGGACCAGAAGGCGTCGGAGTACTGGTCGCCGTGGCCCTCGCCCCACCAGTAGAGCGTTCCTGAACCCGTGTGCCAGCCACGCGGGTTCTCGCCGTTGCCGTGTTCGTAGTGGCCGATCCGGTAGGACGCCATGCTGAGCCCCGCGCACCATCCCGGGCGGCGATGGACGGCGCGGGCGCTCATCGCCATCAGCCGGTGCCCGACGGGTTCCTCGGCCGCGGGGATCGCGTCGTCGTCCAGCACCGCGGCGAGGCGGGCGTGAAACCCCAGGTCGCTGCTCTCGGCCGCCTTGAGCATGGGTACGGAGGTGTTTCGCGACGCCCACCCTTTGACCATCCGCTGCCAGCGGTCCCGCTCGGCGGCGGTGGCCGCCTCCGCCAGCAGCAGGATCGAGGAGGCGATGCCGCGCCCCTTCCTGTGGTCGCCGTACGGTTCCCTTCCGATCCCACGCCCGCTGACGAGGTCCATGCAGAAGCCGTCGTGGACGACCGGCGCGAAGGACCTCTCGACCATGTCGAAGACGATCTGCCGGTTCGGGTCGGTGATCTCCCACGGCGAGCCGCGCACCACCGCGAACAGCGTCGCGAGGCCGGACAGCGTCACCGCCCCGTACCCGCCCTGGTAAGGGACGAAGGTGTGCTGGATGAAGGATCCGTCGCGGTAGAAGCCGTCGCCCTCGTGAACGTACGGGAAGACCGGGGAGAGCGCCGAGACGGCCAGCGCGGCCTTGTCCGGGTCGGATCTGAGGATGGCGCGCAGCAGCATCACCGTGCACAGGTCCACCCGGTTGGCCCCGGTGCTGGTCCCGCTGTAGTCGTTCAGGCGGCATTCGGGGACGAAGTGGTCCACCGCGTCCCGCAGCGCGCCACTCTGCCGGTTCGTCAGATGGGGACCGATCAGCACAGCCGCGTCGAGGAGCTTCCTGGGGGTACCGATCTGCCAGTCCCACCAGTTGCCGACCGGGTCCGCGCCCTCGGTGTACACCCGCCGCCGGTAGTGGTCGATGCCGGTGGCGACGGCCGCGGCCAGGCTCGCGTCGCCGGTCAGACCGGTCCCCTCCAGGGCGTACGCGCGGGCCATGGTCCGCAGCCGCACCGGGGTCTCGGTGAGGGAGGGAAACGGCAGATCGGGCCAGAGCGACGCGTCGGCCGGCGCCATGGCGTCCCGGTGTCCGGCCGCCGCGGCTCCCAGCCTCGCCAGCCTGGTCCGGTACGGCTCGGCCTCCGCGTCGAACCCCGATCCCGCCGTCACGTCCCGCCATCGGCGGCGTACGAGGGCGAAGGCGTCGTCCCACGCGTTCCCGGCGCGCTCCTCGGTGCATCCCGAAGCCAGCGCTCCGGCCATGGCGGCACCGCCGAGCCGGAGAAACAACCGCCTCGAACATCCCATTTACGGAATACCTTATCGAGCGAATCGATAGCGGTTCCGAATATCACACCATGCCGCGCGAAATGGGTCTTGTGCCGGCCTGACGGGGTCCTCATCATGAGGGCGCTCCCCTCACAACGGCGTCGTACGCGGCGAGGACCTTTGGCTGCTTTCCGGATCCGACCCGCCTCCCGGTCGTTTCTCCCGCGGGGAAAAACCGCGGCTCTCGGATGGGGAAAAGCCGCGGCGAGGTCGGCGCTCCTGATGTTCCTCCTCCTCGTACTCGCGCCCGGCCCCCGGCCCGCGCCCGCGCCGGTTCGACACCCGCCGCCCCCGTCCGGCATCACGGTCACCAGGAACGCCACGGCGTACGAAGGCCACGACCGTGCGGACCGGCTGCTGTGGCGGTCGAAGTCGACCCGTCTCATGGTGGGCGACCGGGCCGCGGACCGGCTTCTGTACGGGAGGTCCCTCATTCTGGACTCCGTGGCGGCTGCGGCCGATCCCGACGAGGAGCACTACCAGGCGGAGGAACGGCCGCGCAGGATCACGGTCCTCGACGCGACCACGGGAGTCGTCCGATGGGCGATCACGTCCGGGCGGGGGGAGGACGACGGCGGCCGCCCCTACTTCTACGTCCTCGGTGCGGCGGGCGGCCGGACGATCGTGGATGTGCCCGCGCTAGGCGTGATCCACGCCCTCGACCTGGCCGACGGCACGCTCGGCTGGGAGACACGGCTTCCCGCCGGATGCCGCAGCCTCGGCCGGGACACGCACATGAACGGGAACTCCGAAGCGGGGGACGACTCCGACAGGAGCGAGGATTGGGACATCCCCCGCGAGTTGGTGACCGAGGACGAGATCACCTTGCTCGTCCACTGCGAGGGCGGGCGTACCCGGCTGCTCCGCTTCGACTCCCACACCGGGGCGCCGCGCGCCGACATCGCCGTCGCCCCTGCGGGCCGCACCGAGTTGCGGATCGAGCGGGGAGTGGCGGTCATCCGCGCGCAGAACTCGATCACGCTGGTCGATCCCGCCGGGCGGGTGATCTTCGACCGGGTCTCGGGAGAATGTTACTGCGACGCCCTCGTCACTCCGGCCGCCGTGTTCGCACTTTGGACGGACGACGACCGCGCCTCCGTCACCGTCATCCGGCGGGACTCGGGCCGGGCAGTCGCCACACGGACCTACCGCAACGCGTGGATCTCGGGTTTCGACGAACGGCGCGGCCTGGTCTTCGTCTTCCGCTCCTGGCCGTATCCGCTCCATCAGGAGGTTGGAGGCTTCACCACGCTCGACGTCCTGGATGCCTCCACCGGACGCCTGGTCACTGTCGTCAGCCAGCCCCTGACCGAGGACGACGCCGTCCGCGCGATCGCCGAGGGCGGCGGGTGGGGTGCGCGGGGCGGGGTGCCCGCGACCGCGTGGCCCGATCCGTGTGCCCTGCTCTCCCCCGAGGCGCTCACGGCCCGTACGGGGACCGCCTACCGCACGATCCCCGTTCCCGGGCCCGTGGAGCTCGGTCTGACGACGCCGGTCTCCTGCCGGCTCCTCCCGCTACGGGCCGGGCGGCTGGAGGTCACGGTCACCGTCAACTGGGTGTACGCCTCGGAGGCGGCCGCCGACGAGACCATGTCGGGGCTGAGCCAGCGGTCCACGCCGGGCGGCCCCGATCTGGCCGACCGGGCCTACTGGGTGGACGACCTGGAGGACGCCGTCGCGCTGCGCGCCCGGAAAACGGTCGTCCTGGTCGAGGCGCTCGGGGAGAAGGACACCGCGCTCCGCGCCGCCGAACTGGTCGCGGCCCGGCTCGAAGGAGGAGTCGATGACGCGTGACGCCGATGCTCCGGACGGCGCCGCCGGCGATGTTCCGCGTGGCCGGGCGTTGAGAGCGCTGAAGAAGCCCGCGGTGTGGCTGGTCGGCACGATGGGCGCCGCGCTGGCCTCGATCATCGGAGGCATCGTCCTCGGGGTCTGGCCCTGGCTGCAGGACATGTGGGCCGATCACCAGGACCGGCCGCGCATCACCGCCATCGCGTACTCGCCGGTGGAGGAGGGCGACGCCTTCGCCTTCCGCGACGCCATCACCGGCGGCCCCCGGCGCATCCTTCAGGGCGACCCCGACGAGACGAAGCTGGTGGACTTCATCCGCAGGGAGCGGGGCGCCCGGATCGGGTCGATGAACGTGACACTGGTGCTGCGCGGGGAGCGGCGCGACACGATCAGGATCGTCGACGTACGCCCCCGCGTCCGGAAGTCGATGCCCAACGCGTCCGGCACCTGCTTCGTCATGCCGAACGCGGGCAGCGCCGATGTATTCGCGATCGTCGCCGACCTCGACGCGCTCGCCCCCGGAGGCACGGCCAAGCGAGGGGCGCGCTTCCTGAAAAAGAACATCGACCTCGCGTACGGCGAGCGGGCCACAGTGGAGATCACCGCCGAGGCCGCCAGGCGGGCCTACGAGTGGGACGTCCAGATCGACTACGTCTACGGCGACGACCTCACGGTCCAGCACGCGTACGTCACGGACCGGGATGGGCAGCCGTTCCGGATCACCGGAGAGGCCCGGACATACCGCGTGGCCTACGACCAGCGGGGCCTGACCAGCGTGTTCAGGGTGGCGAAGAGAAACCGGTCATGCTGACGGCACGCCTGCGTCGGGCGCTCGCCGGGGCCGGCGCGCTCGTCCTGCTCATGGCCGCGCCGCCCGCCTCCTCGCCGCCCGGCGACGACGGGACGCGCACCCTGTGGCGGGCGGCCTATCCGGCCCCGCTGATGGGCGAGGCGGCCTTCGCGGGCGGCGACGTGGTCGTGGTCACCAGCGCGGTCGCTGCGGTACTGGACGCGGCCGACGGGACCGAGCGCTGGCGGCGCTCCCTCCAGGACGCGCAGGTCGTGGACTGGCTGGCGCCGGGCGGCGCGGTGGTGCTGGCCCGCTCGCGGCCCTCGCCCACCGGCGACCTCCCCGCCGTCGAGGCCCTCTCCCGGGTGGACGGGCGGCCGATCTGGCGACGTGACGGCCTCGGCCGGGCGGGCGTGTGGCGCGGCCCGTACAAGGGAGGGAACGTTCCGGCCCTTCCGGCGTGGACGGCCGAGGGATCGCTGGCCGGGCTCGACCCGGCGACCGGTGAAACGCGGTGGACGTGGCGGCCGCCCCGCGGGTGCGCCGTGCCGCGTTTCTCGGCGGCGGACGCCGCGGTCATGGTCGTAACCGTCACCTGCGGCCGGGACACAATCTTCGCGCTCGACCCCGCCTCCGGGCGGCCGCGCTGGCGCCGGGACCTCGCCTCGCTTTGGGACGTCCGCCTCCTGGACGGGGTCGTGGTGGCGGCCGGGGACGACCGCGTCGCGCTTCTGGCCGCCGCCGACGGCCGTGAGATCACGGCTCCCGTGCCCTGTGTGGAGTTGTGCGCGTGGCCGGCATCGGCGGACGACCGGCTGCTGGTCGCGCGCGACGCCGGGGGGGCCGAGGTGATCAGTGGCGTGTCCGCCGACGGCGGGAGCGCGCCATGGCATCTCGTCGAAGGGCCCACCCGTAACGGCGACGCGGCGCGGCACGGCACGATCGTCGCGGACGGCCGGTGGGCTCTGGCCTTCGTGAACGAGGTCGACGTCCCCGGCCGGCCGGTCGATCTGATCGACGTCGACGGCGCGGCACTCGGCCGGGCCGTGCTGCCCGTGAGCGGACAGCCGTTCGCGTTCAAAGGCAGGACGGTGTTCGTCGAATCCCGCGTCACGGCCGCTCCGGGGCGACCGGCCTGGCTCGCCCTCACCGCCGTCGATCTCCCGAGCCCGAGCCCGGCCCTGCCCTTCGCACTGCCCTTCGCACTGCCCTTCGCACTGCCCTCGGCGCGGCCCGAGCCCGACCCCTGCCGACTCGTACGGCCGGGGCCCGGGGTGACCCTCCGCCCGCTCGGCCGGCCACCGGCCACGCTCTGCGCGTACACCGACCGGGCGGGGCTGCGGTTCACCGTGGGGGTCTGGACCGCCGCGAACGACGAGAACGCCTCGGAGCTGTTCCGGGAACTGGGCGCCGCGCTGGGGACGATCCCCGTGGACGACATCGGCGAGGAGGCCTACGCGGCCGGCCCGCGCTCCTCGATGGTCGTCGCGCGCGAGGGCTCCCACATCATGTGGGTCTCCTCGCCGTACCTGCCGTTGCGGGACCGGCTGCCCGCGCTCGCCGCCGAGGCCGTCGGCCGCCTGGGCGCGGCGCCGCCCGTCGTCCACGAGATCGCCGGTCCGCGCCCGGGCCCCGTCCCGGCCTCCTCCGAGCGCCGCATGACGGTCCTGCCCGGCACCTCTGTCACCGTATGGGATGACCCGGCGGGATCAGTCTCCGTCGCCGGATATCGCGAGGACGGTGTGCTGCGTCTGCGCGACAGCTTGGGCCGGTTCCTCCCGGCGCCCGGCAGGCGGGTGTCCGTCTCGCCCGACGACCGCTGGCTCGTCAGCTTCCCTTCCCCTTCGAGGGTGGAGATCGTCGACCGGACGACGGGACATGCCCGCCGCGTCGCCGTGCCGCCGGGGGCGAGCACTCCGTCCTGGTCGCCCGCCGGGCTGCTGCTCACGACCTGGGAGGACGAATGGCAGCCGAACGGCTTCGTCGTCGTGGATCCCGTCTCCGGCACGACCCATCGGGTGAAGGTGACGGACAAGAAGGGCGACCTGGACGCCTACCGGTGGCACGGCGACGGCCGGACCGTCGCGGTCCCGTACGAGTACTACGCCCACGAGCGTCCCCCGGGCCTGCGCTTCCTGGACCTGTCCGGACGCACCGTGAGCGAGCTGGCCGAGGTGGGGGACGAGGTCTCCGAGATCCGGGACCCGCTCTCTCCGAGCCGGTCCCGCTTCCTCACCCGCTGCTACGGCAGGCCCACCGGCCTGTGCGTCCGTGAGTCGGACGGCGGGCGGCTCCTCGCGTGGATCGAGGCCGGCTTCGTCCGCGTGCTCGGCTGGTACGACGACGAGCACCTGATCCTGTGGCAGCGTGAGGGCACGGGATATCGGGCCGCAGTGGTCGGCCTCTCCGGCGAGACGACGGCGGTCCTCGCCCGCACGCCCGCCCCCGGCGACAAGGACGTGGAAATCCTCTACACGCCCTCGCGCGGGAAGCCCCGGGAGCCGGTCCCCTGACCGCGACCACGATTATCCGAGGTGGGCAGAAGAGGCCGACGCCGACGGGATGCCGAGCGTGGGCGCGATGCCCTGTTCCCGGTTGCGCGCGGTCTCGGGGTCTCGCAGGCCGGTCGGCCGCGTACGGCCATGTCGAGGTAGCCGATGGCGTTCGGGCGCCGGTGGTCAGCGGTCGAAGCCGGCGGCGACCGCTCTGACGGCCTCGGCGAGGTCGCGGCCGGAGGGCGCGCGCTCGGGGTCGATCAACCACTGGGAGAGCAGACCGCTGAGCAGCGTCTGGTAGAGCCGCCCGGTCACCCGCAGGGTCTCGGCGTCGGCGTCCGGGTCGAAGATCTCGGCGAGCCCGCGTCTCGCCTCCTCCAGCCCCGTGCCGAACGCCTCGCGCATCTCGGGCAGGTGGTCGAGCTGGGTGATCGCCTCGAACTGGGTGGTCCAGAGCGGACGCTGGGCCGCGAACGACCCGGCCACCCGGTCCCAGATCTCCTCGAACCGCTCCCGCGAGCCCGGGCGCATGCCCGTGTCGGTCCCGAGCGCACGCTCCAGCTCTTCGCCCCACTCCCGCATGGTGTCGAAGAGCGCCTCGTTGAGCAGCGCCTTCGTGGACCGGAAGTGATAGCCGATCGAGGCCAGGCTGGTGCCGGAGGCCGCCGCGATGTCACGCGCGGTCGTGCGTGTGTAGCCCTTCTCGTACAGGCAGCGCTTGGCTCCGGCCAGCAGGTCTTCGCGATTTCCCATGCCCCGCACCCTACCCCACCGTCTGAGACATTTGTATTAGACAGACTTCTGAGACAGTTGTACAGTCGGTGACGTACGGACAGAGCGGATGAACCCGACAAGCCCGAGGGAGCCCCCATGAAGACGGTCCTGATCTCCGGTGCGAGCATCGCCGGCCCCACGCTCGCGTACTGGCTGAGCGAGTACGGCTTCGCCCCGACGGTCGTGGAGCGCGCCCCCGCTCCGCGCGACGGCGGCTACAAGATCGACATTCGCGGCGTCGCCCTCGACGTCGTCGAGCGCATGGGCCTGCTGCCCAAGGTGCGGGCGCTGAGCACCGACATGAAGGCGGCCCACTTCGTGGACGCCCACGGCAAGGTGCTCGCCACCATGGACGCCGAGCTCTTCGGCGGCCGCGAGGACGCCGACGTGGAGATCATGCGCGGCGACCTCGGCCGCCTCCTCCACGAGGCGACCGCCGGCCGGGTGGAGTACGTCTTCGGCGACTCGATCACCTCGCTGACCGAGACCGACGACGGCGTGCTCGTCACGTTCGAGCGTGGTCCCTCACGCGTCTTCGACCTGGTCGTCGGCGCCGACGGCCTGCACTCCAACGTCCGCGGGCTGGCCTTCGGCGACGAGGGGCGGTTCGTCCGCGACCTCGGCCACCACATCTCGATCTTCACGGTGCCCAACCACCTGAACCTGGACCGCACCGAGATGGGCCGGGCCGTGCCGGGCGGCACGGCGCTCATGTACGCCACGGCGCGCGCCGCCGACGCCCGGGCGATGTTCCTCTTCGCGTCGGAGGGGCCGGCCCGCGACCGCGACGACGTCGAGGGGCAGAAGACGACCGTCGCCGAGCGGTTCGCCGACCTCGGCTGGGAGGTTCCCCGGCTGCTCGACGCCATGGCCGACGCCCCGGACTTCTACTACGACTCCCTCAGCCAGATCCACATGGACACCTGGTCCAAGGGCCGGGTCGCCCTGGTCGGCGACGCCGCCTACTGCGCGTCCCCGGCCTCGGGGCAGGGCACCAGCCTCTCCCTCGTCGGCGCGTACGTCCTGGCCGGGGAACTGGCCGCGGCGGCCGGTGACCACACCGTCGCGTTCGCCGCGTACGAGCGCGAACTGCGGCCCTTCGTCACGGCCAACCAGGACCTCGCCGAGGGCAACCTCAAGGGCATGGTCATGAAGTCGGGGTTCCAGATCAGGTTCCAGATGTTCATGCTCCGCCTGCTGCCGCACCTGCCCGGTTCCTCCGCCATGGCCAGGCGCATCACGGAGAAGATCCACAAGGCGGCCACCTCCGTCTCCCTCAAGTCGTACTGACCGGGCGCCCGCCCACGCGTGCTCAGTGCGTGTGCGGGTAGGAGCCGCTGCATACCGAAGGAGGGGTGGGCATGCCTGACCGTGCCGCGCTTGAGGAGATGCAGAAGGTCCTGGACGAGGTCTTCCGGGACCGCGACCGGGCCACCCGCCGCGAGGTGTACGCCTCGGCGTCCGCGAACGTACGCCTACCAGCCGACATGCTGACGCATCTGAACGAGATGCCCGACCGCAGCTACAGCCGGCAGGAGATGGTGGACGCGATCAACAAGGTCATCGAGAGCCGCGGCGAGCAGGACGCCTTGGGGTTGCTGTGACACGGGGTCACGACCCGGCCGGTTCTCCCTTGCGCGCCTGCCAGGCGGTGTAATGCGGCTGGCCCGCGAGAAACTCCCTGTGGGCGTCGGCGGCGAGGAGCGCGAGTTCCTCGGCCCGGTGCGCGAGCGCGCCGTCGTGGCGCCAGGCCACCAGATGCCTGACCCACAGCGGCGTTCCCGCGAGCGAGCGCACCACGATTCCCGCACTCGCCTGGAAGGTGGCCTGGCAGGGTGAGATCGCGTGCCCCCGCGCGATGAGGTCACGGATCATCTGCAGCTCGACCATGATGTGGGGCACTCTGGGGTTGAAACCCGCGTCCCTACAGGTGGTCACGAAGCACTCCGGCCAGCCGACCCCGTCCGGCGGCGAGAGCACCCAGTCGTCGCCCGCCAGCTCGGCGAGGGACACCTCCTCCTTCACCGCGAGGGGATGGTTGTCCGCCATCGCGACGAAGACGGGCTCCATCCCGACGGGCCGCATGCCGACCGAGGGCAACACCGGCAGCTCATGGCCCGGATAATCGAGGAGGGTCGCCGCGTCCAGCCGCCGCGAGGCCAGGAGGTCCAGAAGCAGCCGCGGCGAGTGCTCGGTGTGCACGGTGATCGCCACACCGGGGACGTCGAACAGGCGCCGGAGCAGGCCGCTGAGCAGCGGATTGGCATAGCCGCCGATCCGGGCCACGCGTGCCTGCCCGCCGTACGGCAGGGCGCCCGCCGTCAGCTCGTCCACGGTGTGCACCGCGGACCTGGCGCGGGTGAGCACGAACTGCCCGAACGGGGTCGGCGTCACGCCCAGCCTGCTGCGCCGGAAGACCTGGCCGCCGAGCGCCGACTCGATCCGGTGGAGTTGGGCGGTGAGGGCGGGCTGTGAGATCCCCAGGGACGCCGCCGCCTTGCTGAGACTGCCCGCGTCGGCGATGACACATAATGCCCGCAGATGCCGTAACTCCAGTTGCATACGCTAAATCTATTACGCCATAACACCGGGTTTATATATCTCTGGGATAAGACGTGAGCCCCGCACGTGCTGCAAAGTTCACGGTGATCCCGACTCGAAGAGGAACCCATGTCAGTGAGCTACCACCGTTCCGGCCTCGTCTTCACCGAGCACACGATCACCGTCCCGCTCGACCACTCCCGGCCGGACGGCGCCTCGATCGAGGTGTTCGCGCGCGAGGCCGTCGCGGCGGGCCGGCAGAACGAGGACCTGCCGTGGCTGCTGTACCTGGAGGGCGGCCCGGGTTACAGCGCACCGCGCGCGCCGAAGGCGTGGCTTTCGCGGGCCGCCCGCGAGTACCGGGTGCTGCTGCTCGACCAGCGCGGCACTGGACGCAGCACACCCGCGAACCGGAAGACCCTGGCGGCGATCGACGACCCGGCCGTGTACCTGCGCCACTTCCGGGCCGACTCCATCGTCAGGGACGCCGAGGCGCTGCGCGCGCATCTGGCGGGCGACCGCCCGTGGAGCGTGCTCGGCCAGAGCTACGGCGGATTCTGCGCGCTGACCTACCTGTCGCTCGCTCCCGAGGGACTGCGCGAGGTCATGATCGCGGGCGGCCTGCCGTCGCTGACGGCGAGCCCGGCCGACGTGTACCGGGCGACCTACCCGCGCGTCCTGGCCCAAAACGAGCGCTACTTCGCCCGCTATCCCGGCGACGTGGCCGCCGCCCGCAGGGTCGCCGACCACCTGCGGTGGCGGGAGGAGTTCCTGCCCGGCGGGGAGCGGCTCTCCGCGCGACGTTTCCAGACCCTCGGCCTCGCGTTCGGCCTGGCGTCCAGCTTCGACACGCTGCACGACGTGCTGGAGGAGGCGTTCGTGAACGAGAAGGAGCTGTCCGACACCTTCCTGCGCCGCGTGGACGCCATGGTCTCCTACGCCGAGCGGCCGCTGTACGCGCTGCTGCACGAGGCGGCCTACTGCCAGGGCGAGGCGTCCGGCTGGGCCGCGCACAACGCGCTCGGTGAGTTCCCCGAGTTCGACCTGGAGCTCGGCGGCCCGGTCCGTTTCTTCGGCGAGATGATCTTCCCGTGGTTCTTCGCCGAGGACCCGGCGCTGGTCCCGCTGCGCGACTGCGCCGAGGCGCTGGCCGCCCACCGGTCCTGGCCGCGTCTCTACGACCTGGACCGGCTGGACGGCAACACCGTCCCGGTGGCGGCGGCGATCTACCACGACGACATGTACATGGATCGCGACCACTCCCTCCGTACGGCCGGCATGGTCAGGGAGCTGGCGCACTGGATCACCAACGAGCACACCCACGACGCGCTGGGCGTCGCCGGCGGGGACGTGCTCGACCGGCTGATCACGATGGTCCGGCGGTGACCTCGGGGAAGTGGCAGGCGGCGCGGTGGCCCGAGCCCCCGACATCGATCAGCTCGGGTTCCCGCTCCGCGCACACCTCCTGAGCCTTCCAGCAGCGTGTACGGAAGCGGCAGCCCGAGGGCGGGTCCACCGGGCTGGGCACGTCGCCGGTCAGCCGGATCACCTCCCGCCCGTTGCGACCGTCCGGGTCGGGGTTCGGCACGGCGGACAGCAGCGCGTGCGTGTACGGGTGGGCCGGACGGGTGTAGATCGACTCCCTGTCGGCCACCTCCACGATCCTGCCGAGGTACATCACCGCGACCCGGTGGCAGAAGTGGCGGACCACGGCCAGGTCGTGCGCGATGAAGACGAAGGCCACCCCGAGGTCGTCCTGGACCCGCCGCAGCAGGTTGATCACCTGGGCCTGGATCGAGACGTCGAGCGCCGAGACGGGCTCGTCCGCGACGATCAATCGGGGCTCGGTGACCAGGGCGCGGGCGATGCCGATGCGCTGCCGCTGGCCCCCGGAGAACTCGTGTGGGAAACGGTTGTAGTGCTCGGGATTGAGGCCGACCGTCTCCAGCAGCTCGCGGACCCGGCTCGCGCGCCCTCCCGGAGGCTCGATGCCGTTGACCTCCATGGGGCCCTCGATGATCGTGCCGACCGTGTGGCGCGGATTCAGCGACGAGTACGGATCCTGGAAGATCATCTGGATCTCGGGCCTGATCTTCGCCATCTCCCGGGCACCGATCGCGGCCAGGTCCCGCCCGCCGTACCGGATGCCGCCCGAGGTGGGCGCCATCAGCCGGGCGACGAGCCGCCCGGTGGTGGACTTGCCGCAGCCCGACTCCCCCACCAGGCCGAGGCTCTCGCCCTCGGCGACGTCGAAGGAGACGCCGTCCACGGCACGTACGGCACCGACGCGGCGGCCGAACAGCCCGTGCCGTACGGGGAAGTGCTTGGTCAGGCCGGTCACCTGAAGCAGGGGGCTCATCGGCGGTCCTTGAGTTCGAGCCGTACGTCCGGCGGGAGATGGCAGGCCACGTCCGGTCCCGCCGGGCGTTCGGTGCGGCAGCGATCGCCGTCGACCAGGGCCGTGTGGGCGCAGCGCGGGTGGAAGGGGCAGCCGGGCGGCGGGTCGAGAAGGCTGGGCGGCTGCCCTTCGATGGGGTGCAGCTCCTCGGTCACATCGCCGTCCAGGCGGGGCGTCGAGGCCAGCAGGCCCTGGCTGTAGGGGTGGCCGGGGGTCTTCAGCACCTGGCGCACGGGCCCGCGCTCCACGCACCTGCCCGCGTACATGACCAGCACGTCGTCGGCCGCGTCGGCCACGAGGCCCAGGTCGTGGGTGACGAGGATGACAGCCGTGCCGTACTCGCGCCGGATCTCCCCGAGCAGGTCGAGGATCTGCGCCTGCACGGTCACGTCGAGCGCGGTGGTCGGCTCGTCGGCGATGAGCAGGGCGGGGTCGCAGACCAGGGCCATCGCGATCATCACCCGCTGCCGCATCCCGCCGGAGAACTGGTGGGGATAGTCGGCGGCACGCAGCTTCGGGTGCGGGATGCCGACCCGGCCGAGTACCTCGACGGCGCGGTCCCGCGCCTTGGCCCGGCTCGCGCCGCGGTGCCTGCGGTAGCTCTCCGCGATCTGCTCCCCGACGGCGTGGTAGGGCGAGAGCGCGGTCAGCGGGTCCTGGAAGATCATCGCGATCCGGTCGCCGCGGATCCGGGCCATGTCCCGCTCCGAGGCCGTGATCAGGTCGGTGCCGTCGAAGAGGATCTCCCCCTCGACCTCGGTCCGCCGCCGGTTGTGCAGGCCGAGGACGGCCAGATTGGCGACCGACTTGCCGGAGCCGGACTCGCCGACGATCGCCAGCGTCCGTCCCCGGTCGAGATCGAACGACAGGCCGTCCACGGCCTTGACGACCCCGTCCTCGACCGAGAACCGGACGCGCAGGTCGCGTACGGACAGCAGGGGGCTCATCGGGTCCTCACGCGTGGGTCGATTGCGGCGTAGCAGGCGTCGACCGCGATGTTGGCCACCAGCATCGCGGTGGCGGCCACGAGCGTGACGCCCATCAGGATGGGCAGGTCGGCGCTGGTCACGGAGTTGACCGCGAGCTGGCCGATGCCGGGAATGTTGAAGGTGGTCTCGGTGATGACGGCGCCGCCGAGGAGGGAAGCCATGTCCAGCCCGAAGATGGTGGCCAGCGGCGCGGCGGACCCGCGCGCGGCGTACTTGAAGAAGACGGTACGGCCGGGCATACCCTTGGCTCGTGCCGTGCGGACGAAGTCCTCGCCGAGCGTCTCGATCATCGTCGAACGGGTGAACCTCGTGTACGTCGAGGTGAAGATGAACGCCAGCACGGCCCAGGGCAGCAGCATCCCGGAGAACCACTGGCCGGCGTCGTCCAGCGGACTGACATAGCTGGGCCTGGCCAGGAGCTGCCACTGGTCCACCAGGATGTACATCGCCACGATGCCGACGAAGTAGATCTGGAGCGACGAGCCGACCAGGGCGACACCCGTGGTGGTCTTGTCCACCCAGGTGCCGCGGAAGCGCGCGGCCAGCATGCCGCCGCCCACCCCGGCGACCAGGAACAGGACGGCCGCACCGAGCGCGAGCGAGAGTGTGGCGGGGAAGCGGTCGGCCAGGACGGCCAGGACCAGCCGCTTGTTCGTGAACGAGTAGCCCAGGCAGGGCGCCGCGCAGTGCACGTCGCCGATGTCGCGACCGGCCACCAGCCCGACCAGGTAGTCACGGAACTGGGTCAGGATCGGCTCGTCCAGGCCAAGGCTCTGCCGGGCGAACTCCAGCATCTCCGGAGTGCAGATCTTGCCGCAGAACAGGCGGGCGGGGTCGCGCGGCACCGCGTAGAAGAGGCCGAACGTCACCGCGACGATCACCAGGAGGATGACGACCGCCCCGGCGATCCTGCGGATGAGAAAATTGATCATGGTCCGCTTTCGGGATGGGCCCGGCCGGGCGGGCGGGACGCCCGGCCGGGACTCGGCGTGGTCAGCTCTTGAGGAAGAGGTTCACCAGCGAGGTCGCACCGTAGATGTCGAGGTCGGCGGCGCCCACGTTGGAGCCGTACAGCCGGGTGCTGCGGAGATACGCGAAGGGCACGACCGGGACCTGCTCCATGAGCTTCTTGTCCAGCGCCATCCACTGCTTGTTCTGCTCGGTCACGTCGCCGATCGCGGAGATGCGGTCGATCTCGGCGTTGACCGCGTCGTCGTTGAACCGCGCGTAGTTGTAGGTGCCGTCAGTGATGGTGCGCCCGTCGAACAGCGCGGGCAGGAAGCCGGAGCCGCCGGGCCAGTCCGACGCCCAGCCGCTGAAGTACAGGTCGAAGCCGTTGTCCTTCTTGGTGGTCTGGTCGTACCAGGTCGCGCTGCTGATCGGCTTCTTGACGACCTTGAAGCCGGCCTTCTCCAGCCCCTGCTGGATCGCGACGGCGGCCCGCTCGCTGGTCTCGGACTGCTGGTACGCGTAGACGATCGTCGGGGTGGCCCCGGCGAGCAGCTTCTTCGCGGCCTCGGGGTCCCCGCTCGGCGGCACGTTGTACAGGTCGTACTTCTCGAAGCCCTGAACGGTCGGGCTGAGGATCGTGGTGGCGAGGTCGCCGTACGTCGGACCGCCCATGATCTGGCGCACCTGCTCCTTCGGGAACGCGGTGAGGATCGCCTTGCGGACGTTCAGGTCGGTCACCCGGGAGGTGTTGATCGCGTAGTAGTAGACGTACGGGTTGATGCCGGTCAGCAGTCGCGCCTTGAGGTCTTCCTGGGTCTGCACCTGCTGGGCGAACTGGCCGTCCACGCCGAAGCTGAGGGAGACGGCGTTCTTGTCCTGGCCGACGTCCGAGACGAACTGCTGGGTGGCCTGCTGGCTCTGCAGCCCGAACTTGACCTCCCATCGGTCCGGGTAGTTGTGCCGGACCGGGTCGGTGGCCGGGTCCCAGTTCTCGTTGCGCACCAGCGTCAGCTGGGTGTCGTCATGCTTCTCGATCTTGTAAGGGCCGGTCGAGACGGGCGCGTTGTCGTAGGACTTGCCGTCCTTGGACTTCTGCACCGGCGACGTGTACGGCATGGCCACCGCGAACGGGAACTCCGCGTGAACGCCCTGCAGGTGGAAGACGATCGTCTTGTCGTCGGGCGTCTCGACCACGCTGTCCGGCAGCGAGCCGCCCTTGTTCGGGCCCTTGTACGCCTTGGTGTAGTCGGCGCCCGACAACCACTGCGGCACGTACTTGGGGCCGAGCACCTTGCCCGGGTCGTAGAGACGCTCGATGCCGTACTTGACGTCCTTGGACGTCACCGGAGTGCCGTCGTCGAATTTGACGCCGTCCTTGAGGGTGAACGTCCAGGTCTTGCCGCCGTCGCCGGTGGCACCGGTGTCGGTCGCGAGGTCGCCGACCAGGACGTACTTCCCGTCCACCTTCTTGTACGTCGTGAGCTGCCGGGTGAACAGCATGGAGATGGCCTGGGCGTTGTTGGGGTACACCTCGGCCGGGTCGAGGTGGGCCATGTCGGCCGCCTCGTAGACGGTGACCGTGCCGCCGGTGCGCGATCCGGGCTCCGCGGCGGCCGGGCCGGTGGAGGCGGCGGCGTCGCCGATCGTCACGCTGGACGTCTCCACCTTGGCCGGCGCGGCCGAGCCGCCGGAGCCCGTGGCGGTGGCGGGCGTCCCGCCGCCGCCCGCGCTGCACGCGGTGCCGACCAGGGCGGTCGCGGCCAGCAGGGCGGCGACGCCGTGCTTCCTCGTCGGTGTTCTCATATCGGTTCTCATCCGGGGGGTTCCCTTCGGGATTCGTGGTTCAGCGGGACGTTCTGGGGTCCAGGGCGTCCCTGGCGGAGTCCCCGAGCAGGTTGAAGGCCAGGACGAAGATCAGCATCGCCAGGCCGGGGATGGCCATGTAGGTGAAGTCGGCCACGTACACCTCGGCGCCCCGGTGGATCATGCGACCCCAGTCGGGTGTGGGCTCCACGATGCCCACGCCGAGAAAGGACAGCGCCGCCTCGACCGTGACGTACGCGGGCAGGTCGAGGGTGACTGTGACCAGGATCGGCGTCCACAGGTTGGGCAGCAGCTCGTGGTGGATGATCCGCCACGGCTTCGCACCGCTGACCCGGGCGGCCTCGACGAACTCCCGCTCGCGCAGCGAGAGCACCTGGCCGCGCAGCAGCCGGGCGGTCCTCGTCCACCCGAAGAAGCACAGGACGACGATCAGCGCGGCGACCCGCAGCGCCACCGGCGTCTCCTCGTCCGCCGACACGAACAGTGCGGTCACCACCGGCATGATCGTGATGAAGAACAGCAGGCCGGGGAAGGCGAGCAGCACGTCGATGATCCGGCCGATCGCGAAATCCGTGAATCCCCCGAAATATCCGGCGACGATGCCCACCACGACCCCGACGACCGTGACGATGACGACCACGGCCATGGCGATGAGCAGCGAGGTGCGGATGCCGTACAGCAGCTGAGTGAAGACGTCGCGGCCCAGGCTGGGCTCCAGGCCCAGCCAGAACTCGCCGTCGATCCCGCCGTTGGGCTTGATCGGAAAGCCGTACTCGTTGAGGAGGCCGGGGGTGTTCTGGCCGTACGTCTCGTACGGGTTCTTCCCGTACAACCAGGCGATCACGGGCGCGCCGAGGCCGACGACGACGAACACCAGGACGACGACGCCGGAGACCACGCCGGTCCGGTCGCGGCGGAACCGGGTCCAGGCGACACGCCAGGGCGAACGTCCCGCACGCTCGCCGGCGTTCGCAGGGTGGGGTGCGCGCATCGATCGCCTTTCGCTGGATAGGGAGCGCAGCGATCGTCACACAGAGTCAGGTTCCGGATAATTCCCGCTTGCTCATAACTCTGGAGTTATGGGGTGAAAAACGGTTCCGGTGACATCTCAATGCCGGATAACTCGCCAGTTATGTCCCCATCCGACCTGCGGCGTTCCGGCACTCACCGGCGGCCTCGCCGGCTCCGACACCGGCGCGTGACCGGCTCGTGATCGGGCTCGACTCACAATCTGCGCGTTTCCCCAATCGAGGAGGACCCCCCGTGCGCAGATTGTCTTTGCTCGCCGGCGCTCTCCTGGTCGCGGCGATCCTTCCGGCCGGGGCGGCTCACGCCGACCCGGGCCAGACCCGGAAGGTCGAGGTCTTCGACCAGAACGCCCCCAAGGGCTACGTCGACGTTCCGATGGCGGACGGCGCCAAGGCGAGGAGCCTGGCCCCGCCCTCCGCCACGGTGACGCCGATCGAGATCAACGGTCCCAGCGACAAGCGCATCGACCTCGTCTATCTCGGTGACGGCTTCACCGAGAGCGAGATGGCGACCTACACCGCGCAGGTGGCCAACAGTTGGAACATCCTGGCCCAGCGCGAGCCGTTCAAGAGCTACCGCAAGCTGTTCAACGTCTGGCAGGTCAACGTCATCTCGAACGAGTCCGGCTCCGACAACGACCCGGAGCCCGGCGTCCAGAAGGACACCGCGCTGAACAGCGAGTACTACTGCGAGGGCCTGGCCCGCCTGGTCTGCGTGGACGTGGACGCCGCCTACGCGTACGCCGGCCTGGCCCCCGCCTTCGACCAGATCGCCGTGGTGGTCAACAGCTCGACCTACGGCGGCGCGGGCTACACCGACGAGGAACTGGTCACCTTCTCCGGCGGCCACTACGCCGGTCCGGAGATCCTGCCGCACGAGCTCGGCCACTCCCTCGGCGACCTGGCCGACGAGTACCCCTACTGGGCCTATCCCGACGACGGCAGCACCTACACCGGTGACGAGCCCGTGGAACGCAACACGTCGATCCTCAACGCCGCCCAGCAGACCGCGCAGCAGGCCAAGTGGTGGTACTGGCTGGGCGCCGAATCCCCCGACGGCGGCACCATCGACACCTATGAGGGCGCGGCCTACTACAACCTCGGCATCTACCGGCCCAGCGACAACTCACTGATGCGCTCGTTGCTCAAGCCGTTCAACCTGGTCGGCCGGGAGGAGATGACCCGCAAGTTCTACGAGACGACGGGTCTGGTCGACGCCTCCACCCCGAGCACCGCTCCGGTGCGGGCGGGCACCTCGCTGTCGGTGACCCCGGTGGCGATCCCGACCGTGTCCACCCGCTGGTTCGTCAACGGCCACGAGATCGCCGAATGGGCCGGCAGGACCTCGGTCGACGTCCTCGACAGGAAGCCCAAGACGCGACCCGGGCAGGCCGAGGCACCGTGGTGCGGCCGCAAGGACCTCCGGGTCAAGGGCAAGGACACCTGCACCTACAGCGTGCAGGTGGCCGACTCCACCGACTTCGTCCGGAACACCGCCTACAAGGCGGACATCCTGACCACGTCGATCACCTGGACGATCAACGGCTGCGAGCAGTAGCCCACCTGGTACGACTCAGTCCTCGGCGACCACGATGACGTGGTCGCCGTCGTCCAGGACCAGCGGCGCGCCCTTCGGCGGATTGAGCGTCACACCGTACGCGGGGGGCTCGTCGCTGTGGCCGGCCCGCCGGTAGCCGATGGCGACCTCTCCCCTGCGCCGCGCCGACTCGATGACGGTCGCGAAGTTCGCCTCCACGCCCGGCAGCACGTAGTCCGACGCGGGCTTGAGATAGATCTCCGACCCCGCCGGGTCGAAAAGGTCGGCGAAGACCGCGTACAGGTTCCGGTTCTCGGCGAGCTGGGTCAGCATCAGGCAGATCAGCTTGCTGCTGACGATGAAGTCGTCGGCCTTGGTGACCTGGGCGACCTCGCGGTTGTTGTCGTCGTTCATCTCCGTGACGATCGAGTACGGGTCGCCCAGCCGTACCTCGATGTCGCGCAGGTGGAGCAGCGTCACCAGCGTGCGATTGTCGGCGCGGTCCGGGTCGACGCCGTCGTTGGAGAGCACCACGATGTGCTGGTACGACCCGAGATCGAGGGACTCCAGCGACCGCCTGCTGGTCGGCTCGCAGGGCTTGAAGCCGACCACCAGGTTCTGCCGGGGCATCTCCACGGCGTACACGGGCCTGCGTGGCGCGGCGACGTCCACGGCGGAACCGGGCGGGGCGAGCCGGTCCAGCAGGGCGATGATCTTCGCGGCGCGGGCGTTCCAGCCGATCAGCAGCGTCCGGTCGGGCACGGGCTTCCGTTCGGGAGCCGTGGTGATGACCTCCTCGATGATGGGAGGTCGGTCGTCGGCCAGCCGGATGAGCAGGTCGTCCTCGGCGACCACGATCATGCTGTCGCCCGCGGCGATCGACGTGTCCTGCGGCGGGTTGACCAGCACCGGTCCGTCGGCCTTGTGCACTCCGATCGGCACGCCGAGCTCGTACGCGCCCAGCGCCTCGCCGTACGTCGTGCCGGCGAGGGCGGGCTCGGGCCGGAAGTAGATCTCGTTGCCCGCGAAGTCGAGCAGGTCGGTGCAGACCGTGGACAGGCCCGCCTGCCGATGGGACTGCACCACCATGCGGACGGTGATGTCGTCGGCGTCGATCACGAGCGCCGACTCTCCGGCGGCGAGCCGGGCCGCCGCGAGGTTCTCCGAGTCCTGGACCGCGGCCACGATGTGCGGGCGGGCGCCGGTCCACGGCCGGTTGTTCAGCAGCAGCAGGACCTTGATGACGTCGATGTCGGCGTCCTCACCCTGGGGTGGCAACACCATGATCGATTTCGCTGTCTGCGGGCTGACGAGTTCGAGGTCCGCCCGCTTGAGCGGGTTGCCCGACCGGCAGATCACCCGCGTGTGGCCGGTGTCGGGCACCCGCATGCGGATCTGGTCCTCCATGCCGACCTTGTCGCGGTCGGCGAGGATCACCACGCACGAGCGCCGGGCGCTCTGGTTGGCCTTCACCAGCTCGCCGATCACCGTGAAGACCTGTTCCGACCAGCCCAGGATGATGGTGTGCCCGCGTTCGACGAGTTGTGAGCGGCCCTTGCGGAGCTGTTCGATCCGTGTCTCCAGGCCGGTCGTGAGCACACCGATGAGGGCGCTGACGATGAAGATGCCGCCGACCGTGACCGTGAGCATCAGGCCGAGGAACACCGGATTGCCGGTGTCGCCGCCCATGGTGCCCGGGTCGAGGGTCCGCAGCAGGCTCATCCATGCCACGCCGATCCAGCCGTCGTTGAGCTCGGCGTCCTCGTTGGTGAGGAGCACGACCAGGATCGTGACCACCGCGATGAGCGCGACGGACGCCAGTCCCAGCCAGCCGATCAGCGCGGGGGTCCCCCGGTCCATCGTGCCGTCGAACCAGTACCGCAGGCGGGTCCGCAGTCTCACCCGCACCGGTCAGTCACGCTCCCGCCGTCAACCCGCCGTCAACCCGCCGTCACCTCGGGCCAAACCCGCCCAAAATCGCGCAGATCACCCGGACTAACAGGAAGATAGCAAGTCGATCAGAAGGTCAGTTCGGCTCGGGTGCGCCCTGCCGCCAGTACCCCATGAACGCGACGCAGGAGCGGTCCACACCCAGCTCGCGTACGAGATGGCGGCGCAGCTCCCGGACCACGCCCATCTCGCCGGCCAGCCACGCGTAGAAGCCGCCGCCCGCCTCCGCGGGCACGTCCCAGAGCAGCTCGGCGTCGTCCGTTTCCTCCTCCGCGTGCTCGCCCGGCACGGTGCCGAGATCGCGTACGGCGTCGCGCACGGCGGGGATCAGGAACTCGCCGTGCCGTGCCGTGCCGCGGGGCAACCAGGTGACCTCCACGCTCGACGGGACCCGCAGGTCGAGGACGTCCTCGGGCTCCGGCACCTCCAGGAGCACCTGGGCGGGGACGCCGTCCGCCAGGGACTCGGCGATGGCGGAGATCGCCGGCACCGCGGTCTCGTCTCCGGCCAGCAGCAACCGGGCCGCGTCGGCCGGGGGAGCCCACTCCAGCCCGACCGGCGGGCCGGAGTACAGCGCGTCCGGGCCGACGATCAGCGCGGGGCTGCCGGGGCACGCATCGGCGGCCCACCGCGAGGCGACGCCCGAGGGGCCGTGCAGCGCGAAGTCGATGTCCAGTTCGCGGTTCTCCCTGCGCACGGCGCGCACGGTGTAGGTGCGGACCGGGTTCTTCCTGCCCTCGGGGAGCTCACGCCAGATCGGGAACCAGTCCGGCTCCGCGGGGAAGGTGTCCAACCCGACCTCCGGCAGCGGCACCACGACCTTGACCCGCTGGTCATAGCCGTCATGGCCGAACCCGGACAGATCGTCACCGGCGAACGTGACCCGCATGAAGGTCGGACTGAGGCGCTCGGTGCGCGCGACGTGCAGGCGGAAGGGCCGGTAGGCGGCGGTCATGGAGCACTCCCCTTAGCTTAGGCAAGCCTAATTTTGATTAGGTTAACCTAGCCTTATCTTGACCCGCCAGGGAAGATCCGCCAAGCGGTAGGCAAGTGCGGGTCGCGGCCCTGCCGTCACCGGCGTGGGGCGCTCGCGCCGGATGCCGGTTCGCCGATGCTCGGCCCTATGACCACCACTGACGGACGGCATCGCGTCCGGAAGGCCGGGCGCCGGTGATCGCGGTGCTCCTGGCCATCCTCGCGGCGGCCTGCAACGCCCTCTCCTCGGTGATGCAGCGTCGCGCGGCGCGGACCGCCCCGGAGAGCGACGCTTTCAAGCTGTCGCTGATGTGGGACATGATGCGCAAACCGGTCTGGCTGGGCGGGATCGGCGCCCTGATCGGTGGTTTCCTCCTCCAGGCGAGCGCGCTGAACTTCGGGACACTCGCCCTCGTGCAGCCGCTGCTGATCACCGAACTGCCGTTCACCATGGTCATCATCTGGCTGATGTACCGGGTCAAGCTGAACCGGAACGTGTGGCTGGCCATCAGCTCCGTGACCGTCGGACTGGCGGTCCTGCTCGCCTCCGCCCGCCCCGGGGGCGGGCACAAGGCGCCGACTCCCGGGGACTGGGCGATCATCACCGTGATCTGCGGAGGCATCGCCGCGTACCTGATCGGGATGGCGCGGGTCACCCGCGGCTCACACCGCGCGGCACTGCTCGGAACCGCCTCCGGCCTGGGGTTCGCCTTCACCGCCGCGCTGATGAAGGAGAGCACCCGCCTCTTCGACACGGAGCAGGCCCAGGTGCTGACCGCCTGGCCGGTCTACGCCATGGTGGCCGCGGGCATCTTCAGCGTGTACGTGCTGCAGAACGCCCTGCAGAGCGGCAACCTCGTCGTCGTCCAGCCGACCCTCAACGTCACCGACCCCGTGGCGAGCATCGGGCTCGGCGTCGCGCTCTTCGGCGAGAGCATCCGCCTGGGCGCCTGGGTCCTGCTCGAACTGCTCGGCGTGGCGCTGATCTTCTTCGGCAGCGTCAGGCTGGCCCAGTCGCCGCAGATCCGCCAGGACGACCTGATGGAGCCGAAGGAATGAAGAAGGACTCGGCCGGCGCGGCGGCGAACAACCCGGCTCCGGGGGCCGTGTGCCGCGCACGCTCGCTCTCGGCCGCGATCCGGTCGAGCGCGGCCAGCAGTTCGGCCGCGTCGCGGGCGTAGACGCTCAGCCCCGCGCGGGCCATCGCCAGCGCGCCGTCCCTCCCGTGCCCCGGGATCGGCAGATAGGAGATCACCGGAACCCGAGCCGCCATCGCCTCCCTGCACGTCAGCCCGGCCGCGTTGTCGATCACGGCGTACGCGGTGGCCATCAGGGCGGGCAGGTCGTCGCACCAGCCGAGCACCGTCACGGGGCGCCCCAGGCGGCGGCGCAGGCGGCGGCGCAGCTCGCCGTTGCGCCCGCACAGGACGACGGGCAGGTACCGCCCGGACCCGGCCAGCACGCGAGCCGTCCTCTCGACGCCGCCCACGCCCCAGGAACCCGCCGAGACCAGCACCGGCCGCTCGTCCGCCCGCGGCCCGGCGGTGGCCACCCCGCGTGCCAGGAACTCCGGGCGGACGAGCGGCGCGTGCCACGAGGCGGGCCGTCCGGTCGCCGCCCGCACCGCACGCGCGGTCTCCGGATCGGGGCACAGGTAGCGGTCGTTCCCCGGATGCAGCCAGAGCCGGTGCGCCGCGAAGTCCGTGAGCAGCACCGTGCTCGGCACCGGCAGCAGGCCACGCGCGCGGAGGTGCCCGGCGGCCTGCGCGGCCAGATGGAAGGCCGACACGACCTCGTCCGGCGCCCGGCGGAGCAGCAGCCGCCGCAGCCGCGCCGCGACCAGGACCGTCAGGGGGGACGCCGACGGCGAGCCGCGCGACACGAAGAAGATCCGGTAGATCAGCGCGTACGACCAGGGGGCGGAGCGCATCATCCAGCCGTACCAGCCGCGCAGCGCAGCGCCCAGCCGCAGCGGGAGCAGCTCCAGGACGTCGGTCACCTCGGCGTCGACGCCCCGGGCGGCGAGCCGCCTGGCCAGCTCGGTCGCGGCGGCGTCGTGCCCCGCGCCCATGCTCGCGCTGAGGATCAGGACCGTGCGCCGCGTTGGCATCGCCGCACCTCTCCCGCACACTTGACGGGGTGACCTGGGGAAACGGCGGGACGCGCCGCATCGGACCGGCGCTCGGCGGCCTGGCCGGTCTGGCCGGGCTGGCCCTGCTGCACGCCGGTCCCGCCGCGACGTGGCTGCCGGCCGTACGCCGCCTGCTGCCCGGCCTCGCGGGAGTGGGCGCGGACACCCATGTCGCCCTGACCTTCGACGACGGGCCCGACCCGCGGACCACGCCGCGCTTCCTCGCCGAGCTGGAGCGACTCGGCTGCCGGGCGACGTTCTTCGTGCTCGGCGAGATGCTCGACCGCCATCCCGAACTCGGCCGCCGCATCGCCGCGGGCGGCCACGAGATCGGGGTGCACGGCTGGCACCACGACAACGCGCTGGTCGCCCGGCCGGGACGGATGGCGGCCGAGCTGGGCCGGGCCGCCGACCTGGTCGCCGCCGTGACCGGGACGGCTCCCGGGTGGTACCGGCCGCCCTACGGCGTGCTCAGCGCCGAGACGCTGATCGCCGCCCGGCTCCATGGACTGCGACCGGTGCTGTGGACCGTGTGGGGCCGGGACTGGACCCGCTCGGCGAGCCCGGACTCCGTGGTGGCGGCCATGACGCCCGGCCTGCGCGGCGGGGCGACCCTCCTGCTGCACGACACCGACCACACCTCGGCCCCCGGCTCCTGGCACGCGGCCCTCGGCGCGCTGCCGCGGCTGGTGGGCGCCTGCCGTTCCGCGGGCCTGCGGGTCGGGCCCCTGCGGGACCACGGCGTCTGCTGAGCACACGGGAGACACACCTCCGAATCGCGATTTCCTGTTTAAACGACGATTTCGGCAAATAGCCGCCGGTTAATTCACAGAAATGCGGCGGCACGTCCGGATAACAAATATTCGCCCAGCTCATGCCCGGCAAACCCCAATGAGCTGTGCGTCCGCGTTTATGGCCGCCCACGACGGACAGCCTCAATTTATGTCATCGGGGGGAGACGACGCACGAGACGTCGCACTCAAAGCGCGCCGGGAGAACTTCCCGGTCGCCTCCCGGCTGCTGCCACGGGGGCATCGCCATCACCTCCTCGCGGTGTACGGCTTCGCGCGGTTCGTCGACGACATCGGCGACGAACCCGGGCACGGCGACCCGCTGCGGCTGCTCGACGCCGTGGAGACCGACCTGCGCCGCCTCTACGCCGGGCGGACCCCGTACCTGCCCGCCGTACGCGATCTCGAAGCGACGGTCACGGCCTGCTCCCTCCCGCCCGCGCCCTTCCACCGACTGGTCGAGGCGAACCGGCGCGACCAGACCGTCACCAGGTACAAGACGTTCGACGAACTGCTCGACTACTGCGAGCTGTCCGCCAACCCGGTCGGGCACATCGTGCTGCACGTGTTCGGCGTGGCCGCCCCCGACCGTCTCGACCTCTCCGACCGGATCTGCACCGCGCTGCAGATCATCGAACACTGCCAGGACGTCGGCGAGGACTACGCGCGCGGCCGGATCTACCTGCCCAACGAGGACCTCCAGCGGTTCGGCTGCGTCGACGCCGACCTCGCGGAGGCGAGCACTCCGGGGCGGTTGCGCGATGTGGTCGCGCTCCAGACCGAGCGGGCCGAACGACTGCTCCACGAGGGGGACCCCCTCGTCGCCTCGGTGAACGGCCTGGCCCGCCTCGCGATCGCGGGCTACATCGCCGGGGGCCACGCCACGGTCGCCGCGCTGAGACAGGCCGAACACGACGTTCTCGGGCGGACCGTACGGCCGCGCGGCACGCGCCTGGTCCGGGCGTGGCTGCGCATCCTGGCCAGAAGGGGGTTGGGCCGTGGGCGTCCCTGAGGCGTACCAGCACTGCGAGCAGATCATGCGGAAACAGGCACGGAACTTCTCCTACGGCCTCCGGCTGCTGCCGACGCCCAAACGCCGCGCGCTGAGCGCGGTGTACGCGTTCGCCCGCCGGATCGACGACATCGCCGACGGCGAGGGGACGGCCGGGCAGCGGCTGGCCCGCCTGACCGTGGCCAGGGAGGCGCTGGACGGCCCGCCGGGGATCCGGGACGGGAACAGCGACGATCTCGTCCTGATCGCGCTGCACGACGCCGCCCGGCGCTACCCGCTGCCGATCGCCGCGTTCGGCGAGCTGATCGACGGCTGCGCCGCCGACGTACGCGGCACGACCTACGCCAGGTTCGACGAGCTGCTGTCGTACTGCCGGTGCGTCGCCGGGTCGATCGGGCGGCTCTCGCTCGGCGTCTTCGGCACCGACGACCCCGAGGGGGCCACGCCGCTGGCCGACGCCCTCGGGGTGGCGCTGCAGATCACGAACATCCTCAGGGACGTACGGGAGGACCGGCTGGCCGGGCGGATCTACCTGCCGATCGAGGACCTCGAACGGTTCGGCTGCACTCTCTCCCTCGATGGCGCCGGCAGGTTCACCGACCCACCGCACCGGCTCGCCACGCTCATCCGATACGAGGCCGTACGCGCCCGCGAGTGGTTCGCGGACGGCATGCGCCTGCTGCCCGCGCTCGACACCCGCAGCGCGGCGTGCACTGCGGCGATGGCCGGCATCTACCGGTGCCTGCTCGACCGCATCGCGGCGGATCCGGCCGTGGCGTTGTCCGTCCGCTTATCGCTGCCGCCCTGGGCGAAGGCCATGGTGGCGGCGCGCGCGCTCGCGGGGGCGGGCCGATGACGGGGGCTCCGGTAGCGATCATCGGAGGCGGACTCGCGGGCATCGCCGCCGCCGTGGCGCTCGGAGAGGCGGGCCACCCGGCGACGCTGTACGAGGCGCGCCCGAGGCTGGGCGGCGCCACCCACTCGTTCGTACGCAACGGCCTCGTGGTCGACAACGGGCAACACGTGTTCCTGCGCTGCTGCACGGCCTACCGCGGGCTGCTCGACCGGCTCGGCGGCGCGTCCCAGGTGGACGTGCAGGACCGGTTCGACGTGCGGGTGCTCACCCCGGACGGGCGGTCGGCGCGGCTGCGGCGGTCCGCGCTCCCCGGGCCGTTCCATCTCATGCCGGCGCTGGCGCGGTACCCGCTGCTCGCGCCGGCCGACCGGTTGCGCGCGATGCGGGGCTCGCTCGCCCTGCGCCGGCTCGACCCGTCCGACCCCGCGCTCGACCGGGTGGACCTCGCGACCTGGCTGGCCGCGCACGGTCAAGGCGACGCCGCGCGGCGCGTCCTGTGGGAGCTGTTCGCGGTCGCGGCGCTGAACGTGTGCGCCGGGGACGCGGCGCTCGGCCCGGCCGCGATGGTGTTCCAGACCGCCCTGTTCGGCCGGGCGGACGCCGCCGACATCGGCGTGCCCACCGTGCCGCTCGGCGAGCTGCACGGCACGGCCGCGCAGGCCGCCATCGTCCGCCACGGCGGTGCCGTACGACTGTCCGCCAAGGTCACGGCGATCGAGCCGGGACCGGTGATCGTCGTGGACGGCACGCGGGTGAAGGCGTCGGCGGTCATCGTCGCCACGCCGCACGAGCAGGCCGCGGGGCTCGTCCCGATGGACGCGGCGCCGGACCGGGACCGCTGGAACGGCCTGTCCGCCAGCCCGATCGTGAACGTGCACGTCGTCTACGACCGGAAGGTCACCGACCTGCCGTTCGCCGCGGTCGTGGGGTCGCCGGTGCAGTGGGTGTTCGACAAGACGCGGGTCGCCGGGCTGCGCGACGGCCAGTACCTCGCGGTCTCCGTCTCGGCCGCCGACCGCTGGATCGACACGCCCACCGCGCGGGCACGGGCCGTGTTCGTCCCGGCGCTGGAACGGCTCTTCCCCGGCGCGCGACGTGCCCGGGTCACGGACTTCTTCGTCACCAGGGAACGTCGCGCCACCTTCCGCCAGGGTCCTGGCAGCGGCGCGCTCCGCCCCGAGGCCGCCACCCGGTGGCCCGGACTGTTTCTCGCCGGCGCGTGGACCGACACGGGCTGGCCCGACACCATGGAGGCGGCCGTGCGCAGCGGACTCAACGCGGCCAGATTGGCCAGGCGTCATCTGGACACGGGGGATCCCACCACGTGGAGTCCCGACGCGGAGGCGGCCCGGTGAGGGCGGTCATCCCGCCGACCGTCGTGGCCGCCCGCGGGCTGGTGGAGCCGGTGCTGCGCGACGCCGTGGCCCGGCTCGACCCGATCACGGAGCGCGTCGCCGCCTACCACCTCGGCTGGGCCGACCCGGAGGGGAGACCCGTCACGCCGGGAGGCAAGGCCCTGCGGCCGGCGCTCGCCGTCCTGTCGGCCAGGGCGGCGGGCGCGGAGCAGTCGCTGACGGCGGCCGCGGCGGTCGAGCTCGTGCACGCGTTCTCGCTGCTCCACGACGACATCATGGACGGGGACCGGATGCGGCGGCACCGGCCCGCGGCGTGGGCCGTCTTCGGCCAGTCGGCGGCCATCCTCGCCGGGGACGCCCTGCTGTCGCTCGCGGGGGAGCTGCTGCTCGATGACGGCTGCCCCGGACGGGTCCCCGCGGCCCGCTGCCTGGCCGCGGCGACCCGGCGGCTGATCGCCGGGCAGGCGCTGGACCTGGAGTTCGAGCGGCGCTCCGACGTGAGCCTGGACGAGTGCCGGCAGATGTCCACCCAGAAGACCGGCGCGCTGCTGGCCTGCGCCTGCTCGATCGGAGCCATGGCGGTGGACGGCCCCGACGCGCTCATCGCGGCGCTGGCCGCCTTCGGAGCCGAGGCGGGACTCGCGTTCCAGCTCGCCGACGACCTGCTGGGCATCTGGGGCAGCCCGGCCGCGACCGGCAAGCCGGTGTTGTCGGACCTGCGGGCCCGCAAGAAGTCCCTGCCGATCGTCGCCGCGCTCACCAGCGGCACCCGGGCGGGCGAACGGCTCGCCGCCCTGATGGCCGGCACGGAACCCCTGTCGGAGTCCGACCTGCGCGCCGCCGCCGCGCTGGTCGAGGAGGCGGGCGGCCGGTCCTGGGCCGAGACCGAGGCCAAGCACCGGCTCGACGCGGCGGAACGCCACCTCGCCGACGCCGACATGCCCTCGGCGGTCCGCGCCGAGTTCCTCGACATCGCCCACTTCCTGACGTCCCGGGGACACTGACATGACGACAGTCGCCGCTCCCAGCTCCGCCGCGCTCGCCCTCGACGCGGCCTGCGATCACCTGCTCGGCCTCCAGACGCCCGAGGGGTGGTGGAAGGCCGAGTTGCAGACGAACGTCACCATGGACGCCGAGGACCTGCTGCTGCGGCAGTTCCTCGGCGTACGCACGGAGGAGGAGACGGCGGAGGCGGCCCGCTGGATCCGCTCCCAGCAGCGCGACGACGGCACCTGGGCCAATTTCCACGCGGGACCGGGCGACCTGTCCACCACCATCGAGGCGTACGCGGCGCTGCGGCTGGCCGGGGACCCGGTCGACGCGGCGCACATGCGGGCCGCGGCCGGGTTCGTCCGGGACTCCGGCGGGATCGAGGCGTCCCGGGTGTTCACCCGCATCTGGCTGGCGCTGTTCGGCCAGTGGCGGTGGAAGGACCTGCCCGTCCTCCCGCCTGAGATGATCTTCCTGCCGCCGTGGTTCCCTCTCAACGTCTACGACTTCGCGTGCTGGGCCCGGCAGACGATCGTGCCGCTCACCATCGTGAGCGCGCGGCGCCCGGTGCGGCCGCTGCCGTTCGGCCTGGCCGAGCTGCGGACCGGACGGCCCTCCCCGCGTGCCGTACGCGGCGGCTGGGACGGCTTCTTCCTCACGTTGGACCGGATGCTGCACCGGTACCAGAGGCATCCGATCCCGGGGCTGCGGCGGGCGGCGATCCGGCGCGCGGCCGAATGGATCGTGACGCGGCAGGAGCTGGACGGATCGTGGGGCGGCATCCAGCCCCCGTGGGTGTACTCGCTGATCGCCCTCGACCTGTGCGGCTACCGCCTGGACCACCCCGTCATGCGCAAGGGCCTCGACGGCCTGGACAGGTTCACCATCAGGGACGAGCGGGGCCGCAGACTGGAGGCGTGCCAGTCCCCGGTGTGGGACACCGTTCTCGCGGTCAACGCCCTGCTCGACGCGGGCCTGTCCGGCGACCATCCGGCGCTGGTCAACGCGGCCGACTGGGTGCTCGGCGAGGAGGTCAAGGGGCCGGGCGACTGGAGCGTACGGCGGCCGTCGCTCGCGCCGGGCGGGTGGGCGTTCGAGTTCGACAACGACGGCTACCCCGACATCGACGACACGGCCGAGGCGATCCTGGCCCTGCGCCGGGTGAAGCACCCGGACGCCCGCCCCGCCATCGACCGCGCCCTCCGCTGGGTCGACGGCATGGTGTCGCGGGACGGCGGCTTCGGCGCCTTCGACGCGGACAACACCCGCGAACTGTGCACACGCCTGCCGTTCTGCGACTTCGGCGCGATCATCGACCCGCCGTCCGCCGACGTCACCGCGCACGTCGTCGAGGCTCTCGCGGTCGAGCAGCCCGCCTCCGACGTCGTACGGCGGGCCGTCGTCTGGCTGCTGAAGGCGCAGGAGGCGGACGGGTCGTGGTTCGGCCGCTGGGGGGCCAACCACGTGTACGGCACCGGCGCCGTGGTGCCCGCGCTCGTCGCGGCCGGGGTGCGCCCCACCGCCTCCTGCGTACGGCGGGCGGTCTCGTGGCTGGAGGCGCACCAGAACGACGACGGCGGCTGGGGAGAGGACCTGCGCTCGTACCGCGACCCCGCCTGGATCGGCCGGGGGCGATCCACGGCCTCGCAGACCGCGTGGGCGCTCCTGGCCCTGCTCGCCGCCGGGGAGATCCGTTCACCGGCGGTGGAGCGCGGCGTGGCGTGGCTGGTCGGCGAGCAGCGTCCGGACGGCACATGGGACGAGCCCTACTTCACGGGCACCGGGTTCCCCGGCGATTTCTACATCAACTACCACCTTTACCGGCTCGTCTTCCCCATCAGCGCGCTGGGGCGTTACGTGCGGGCCGGTGACGAGGGGGCTTCGCCGTGACCGATCTGCTGATCTGCACCGCCCTGGGCATCGAGGCGAGAGCCGTACGTGACGGCATCCCGTCCTCGGCCGGCGGCGTGGAGGTGATCAGGACCGGGATGGGGCCCGGCCACGCCGCCTACGCCGAGGAGCGCCTGGGGAAGGCCGGAGCGCTGGCCGTGACCGGTTTCGGCGGTGCCCTCGGCGGCGGGCTGCGGCCCGGCGACGTGGTGGTGGCGAGCGAGGTCCGGTTCGACGGCCGGACCCTGCCCTGCCCGTCCGCGCCGCTCCTCGCCGGGGAACTGGCCCGCGCGGGCCTGCCCGTACGCGTCGGGCCGCTGGTCACCTCCGATCACATCGTGACGGGGGCGGAGCGCCGGCGGCTGGCGGACGAGGGGGCGCTGGCCGTCGACATGGAGTCGGGGCCGGTGGCGGCCACCGCGGCGGGCCGGCCCTTCGCCGCGGTTCGGGTCATCGTCGACACCCCCGAAGTCCCGCTGCTGCGCCCGGCGACCATCCGCGGTGGCGTCCTGGCCTGCCGCACCCTGCGCCAGGTCGGCCCGCCGCTGACCCGCTGGGCGGCGGCCGGCGGACCGCGCCTGGTACTGCTGGCCGCGCCCCGGTCGTTCTGCGCCGGGGTCGAGCGGGCCATCGAGATCGTCGAGCGCGCCCTGGACCGGTACGGCCCTCCGGTCTACGTGCGCAAGCAGATCGTGCACAACCTGCACGTCGTACGCGAGCTGGAGGAGCGCGGGGCCGTCTTCGTCGACGAGCTCGACGAGGTGCCCGAGGGGGTCGTCACGGTCTTCTCCGCGCACGGCGTGTCCCCCGGCGTACGCGACGAGGCCACGCGGCGCGGCCTGCGGGTGATCGACGCGACCTGCCCGCTGGTCACGAAGGTGCACGCCGAGGCGCGCAGGTTCGCCGCCCGCGGCGACCTGGTGGCCCTGATCGGGCACGCCGGGCACGAGGAGATCGAGGGCACCCTCGGCGAGATCCCGGACTCCGTCGTCCTCGTCGAGGACGTGGACGACGTGGCGGCGCTCCCCGACGGCCGGCGGGTGTCCTACCTGACGCAGACCACCCTCGCCGTGGACGAGGCGGCCGACATCGCCGCCGCGATCCGTGACCGGTTCGCCGACGCCGAGGGCCCCCAGAAGGACGACATCTGCTACGCCACCACCAACCGGCAGCACGCCGTACGCGAGGTGGCCGAGGAGTCCGACCTGGTGCTCGTCGTCGGCTCGGCCAACTCGTCCAACTCGCGGCGGCTGGCCGAGGTCGCGGGCCGCGCCGCCCCCGCCCACCTGATCGACGGCCCCGGAGACATCGCCCTGGACTGGCTCGCGGACGCCCGCGCGGTCGGGCTGACCGCCGGCGCCTCCGCCCCGCCCGCCCTGGTGGACGCGGTCGTGGCCGCCCTCGGCGGGCTCGGGCCGGTGACCGTCGAGGAGCGCAGGGTGGCCGAGGAGACCATCCAGTTCACGTTGCCCAAGGAGGTGCGATCGAGATGACGATGCCGGTTCGCCAAGCCCTGCGCATCGGCGGCTACATCCTCCGCCAGAGGCTGCGGGGGCGGGCCAAGTTCCCGCTCCTGGTGGAGTTGGAGCCGCTGTTCGCCTGCAACCTGAAATGCGCGGGCTGCGGCAAGATCCAGCATCCCGCCGACGTGCTCAAGCGGCGCATGCCGGTCGAGCAGGCCATCGCCGCCGTCGAGGAGTGCGGGGCCCCCATGGTGTCGATCGCCGGCGGCGAGCCCCTCATGCACCCGCAGATCGCGGAGATGGTGCGGGAACTCGTCGCCAGGAAGACGTACGTGTTCCTCTGCACGAACGCGCTGCTGATCCCCAAGAAGATCGACCAGTTCGAGCCGTCGCGGTACTTCGCCTGGACGGTCCACCTCGACGGGATGCGCGAGCGGCACGACGCGTCGGTGTGCAAGGAGGGCGTGTTCGACGAGGCCGTCGCCGCGGTGCGGGAATGCAGGCGCCGCGGGTTCCGGATCACCACGAACACCACGTTCTTCAACACCGACAGCCCGCAGACCGTCATCGACGTGCTCAACTACCTCAACGACGACCTCAAGGTCGACGAGATGATGATCTCGCCCGGGTACGCGTACGAGAAGGCGCCCGACCAGGACCACTTCCTCGGCGTACGGGAGACCAGGGAACTGTTCCGCAAGGCGTTCTCCGGCGGGAACCGGCGGCGGTGGCGGTTCAACCACACGCCCCTGTTCCTCGACTTCCTGGAGGGCAAGGTCGACTTCCCGTGCACGGCGTGGGCCATCCCGTCGTACTCGCTGTTCGGCTGGCAGCGCCCCTGCTACCTCATGTCCGACGGGTACGCGGCGACCTACCGGGAGCTGGTCGAGGACACCGACTGGGAGTCCTACGGCCGGGGACGCGATCCCCGTTGCGCGAACTGCATGGCCCACTGCGGCTACGAACCCACCGCCGTGTTCGCCACGCTCTCCTCGCTCAAGGAGTCGCTCCGGGCCGTGCGCGGCGACTGACCGGCGCGCCGAAGACATCGGCCAGCGCCCGGAACGGGCCGGGAGCGGCGCCCTTCAGCCGGGCGGGCACCCGCAGCCAGGCCGGAGCGAACGACTCGGGACGGCCGTGCTCGACGGCGGCCACGATGGCCCTGGCGACCCGCTCCGCCGGGATCGGCGTGGGCCACCGCCGGGTGTAGGCCGCGCCGCGCCGCGCGAAGAACGGCGTGTCCACCACGCCCGGCAGCACGACGGAGACGCCGACCCGGCGCAGTTCGTACCGCAGGCTCTCGGCGAAGGCGATCAGCCCCGCCTTGGTCGCGGCGTAGACCGCCTCGTCGCGTACGCCGACCGCTCCCGCGATCGAGGCCACGAAGACGAGGTGCCCCCGGCCGCGCTCGACCATGGCGGGCAGCAGCAGCCGGGTCAGCCTGATCGGGGCGGTCAGGTTGGCCGCGATCAGCTGCTCGGCGGTGCCGTCCGGCATCGCCGTGAGCGGCCCGGCCCACCCGCATCCCGCGTTGGCGACCAGGACGTCCACGGGGCCCGCGCGCTCGACCAGGGCCGTGACGTCCGTCGTGAGGTCGCCCCTGACGGCCAGCCCTCCGCTCTCCGCCGCGACGGCGTCGAGCCGCTCCCGGTCACGACCGGAGAGCACGAGGTCGGCCCCGGCCACGGCCATCGCCCGCGCGGTCGCGGCCCCGATGCCCGAGGACGCGCCAGTGATCATTACGCGGGCACCCGCAAGTCTCATCGCCCGACCCCCCGTCGTCTCGGGGAGGTCGTTCCCCCGCGTTCGCGGGTTTACCTCCTGTCAGGGTGACGGCGCGGGCGACTTGGGATGCTCGATGATCGGCACGCTGGAGCGCACCACGCTCTCCCCGGTGATGGCCAGGCCGTCGTCCGCCTTCCACGCCTCCAGGAAATGGGTCCCGGCCGGGACTCCGGTCCATTTGTGGTACTGCCAGGAGTTGCAGGCGAACCGCACCGTCTCACCCTTCGGCCGCAGGGCGATCCAGTACGCGGCGACGCCCGGCGGGCAGGTCTTGTTCTCCCAGATCTCGATGTCGCCCGAGGCATTCTGGGTCCAGGAGCGCGACGGAAGGCGTACGGCCATGCTCTTGGTCACCAGGTGCATGCCGTACTCCGGGACCACGTCGGGGGGCGCCGACGTCGGGCTCGCGATCACGGACACCGCCGCACCGGACAGCGCCGTGGGGACGGACGGCTTTCCCGTGGGCGGCCACAACTGCCAGATCACCCAGCTCACCGCGACCGCCGCCGCGCCGCTCGCGCCGAAGAGCAGGGCCTTCTTCCGCCAAGGGGCCGCCCGCTCCTCGCCGGTGGCGCCTCGCGCCGTGCCCGCCGGTCCCATCGCGAAGGCGGACTCCCGCGCCCGTGCGGCGTAGCGGTTGCTCGCCCGGATCCGCCAGGCCCGCTCCATGGCCTGCATCCGCTCCCGCAGCGCGTCGATGCGGCGCCCCAGGGCGAGGAGCTCCTCGGCCTCGGCGCTGGACAGGTCGAGCGCCTTGATGATCTTGTGCATCACGTCGGCGCCGGGCAGCTTGTTGCCCTTGGACAGCTGTTCGCCGCCACTGAGCCACTTCGACACGGTTCCCTGGTCGGCGACCTTGCGGTTCGCCAGCACCTTCTGCGGCCATCCTCCGGTCTCGAGGACGCGGCTCAAAGCGGCGGAGGCGTCTTCGAGCGCCTCGATGAGGGCGTCGGCCAACTCCTCGAACGGAACCCGTTCGGCATCCACCCTGGCGATCCTCTCCTCAGATTCCGCGGCCTACGGCTCCAGCCCGATAAATGATCTTATTTTCCAGCCGAGAAATCCACCCGTACAACCAGGGGGAAATTGGGCGTCGCGGGGATATGCACGGCGCGCACGGATTCCGAACGGAGGGCCGAACCACGCATACCGGCGAGATCGCGGTTCCGCATTCTCATCTCTTCCCCGACATAACGCTACGGGCCACACGACTCCCCGAGAGCGGCCGGACGATCCTGGAGATCGAACCGTACGTCACCGCCCACGGCACCGCCATTCCCGAACGGGCGTGGACCGTCAGGTCGATCGACGAACACGACGACGAGGTATGCATCCGGCTGGGGCGTGCGTTGAATGTTCTCTCCCATACGGCATCGAGCGACATTGTCACGCCCCATTTCGCGGCGACAACGATAGGGCGGACAAAGACGCGCATCTCCCCCTTTTCTTCCGAGGAGTTCACCGGAGCTTCGTCACGGAGGCGCTTCAGGGGCTCGCGGCGCCCAGCGGGCTCGACCGACCTCGACGCGCCCGGAGGAACCTCACGCCCGAAGGAGCTCCACGTTCGAAGGACTCCAGAGAAGTGGCACGGCCTTGGTTCTGAGCTGACCCCTTACCGGAAAAGAGGACGACATGGACGAAATGGGGAGACGCCGGGCCATCTACCTCGGGGTTCTGGTCGCCGTCCAAGGGACGCTGGCGGCCTGCGCGGACACATCGGCGCCGGGATCGCGTCCCGTCGCGGACGCGTCCCGGACACGCGGCGCGAACCGCACCCCCACCCGCTCGCCCAGCCCCTCACCCAGTCCTTCGCCCAGCCCGATGTTCCAGCCGGTCGCGGTTCCGACCCGAAAGCCCATCCACCAGATCAGCGAACTCAACCCGGCGGCGCCGCCGAACGCCATCGCCCTGACCATCGACGACGGGCCCGACCCGGAGTGGACGCCGCGCGTCCTCGACCTTTTGGCCCAGCACCACGTGGTGGCCACCTTCTGCGTGATCGGCGACGCGGTTCGCGAGCATCCCGATCTCGCGAAACGGGTCGCGGCCGCGGGGCACGCCATCTGCAACCACACGATGAGCCACCCGCAGCCCTTCGCCGGGCTGTCGTCCGAACGCATGAGCTCCGAGGTCACCGGCGCCCACCGCGAGATCTGGAACACCACCGGCGTCACCACGCGGCTGTTCCGCGCGCCCGGGGGGTCCTGGTCGCCCGCCGTGCTCGACACCATCGCGAGCAACGGTATGCAACCGCTCGACTGGGACATCGATCCCAGGGACTGGTCCCGCCCCGGCGCCTCAGCCATCGAGACGGATCTGCTGCGCGCCAAGCCCGGCAGCATCCTGCTGTGCCACGACGGGGGCGGCGACCGCGCCGAGACCCTGCGCGCCCTGTCGAACGTCATCCCCGCACTCCAGAGCCGGGGGCTGACCTTCATCACCCTCTGACGGACGCGCCCGCCCCCGGACCCGCGCCACGCGGCCCATCACGAGCCCGGCTTGGTGCAGATGGCACGTTTCACCCAGATGGCATGTTTCACGTGGAACCAAACCGGGAATGGCGTGCGCGCGCCGTCCCCCGAGATCAGTACGGTGGAGGTGTGCGCGCACGCCCCGTGTCTCCTCCACTGCTGGTCGAGGAGCTCGCCGACCGGATCGCCTCGGCTCCGAGGCCGTCCTGGGTGCGCGTCGCGCTCGACGGCGCGCCGGCCACCGACCCGGGACGACTGGCCGACGACCTGGTGGACCCGCTCCGCCTGCGCGGACGGGAGGTGCTGCGGGTCTCGGCGTCCGACTTCCTCCGCCCGGCCTCGCTCCGCCTGGAGTTCGGCCGTAGCGACCCCGACGCGTTCTACACCGACTGGCTGGACACCGGAGCGCTGGTCCGCGAGGTGCTCGGGCCGCTCGAACCCGGCGGGACCGGCAGGGTACTGCCCGCGCTCTGGGACAGTGCCCGGGACCGGGCGACCCGCGCCCCCTACGTCACCCTGCCGCCGGGCGCGGTATTGCTGCTGGACGGGACCCTGCTGCTCGGCCGCGACCTGCCGTTCGATCTTGCCGTACACCTCTGGCTTTCCGAGGCGGCACTCGCTCGACGCACCCTGGGCGAACACCGTTGGCGACTGCCCGCTTACACTCGGTATGAACACGAAGCGAGACCGTCACAGGTCGCCGACATCGTCGTCCGCGTCGAAGACCCACGACACCCGGCTGTGGTCACCGAGTCCGGATCATGAAGTCTCGATCCGACCTGGCGCGTGAGCACCGGTATCCAGAAGGATGACGTTCGGGAATGTGGGTGAGAAAGGCGGCACGGGGAGATGGCTCAGATCGTCGGTGGCGGAAGCCCCGTCAATGACGCCGAGCGAAGGGTCATCGCCCATCTGCGGGACAATGCCCCACACGACTGGCTACTGCTCCACAACATCGAGGTGCCGCGCGGCGGCGACCTGTTCGAGGTCGACGTGATCGTGATCACCGGGCACTCGCTCTGCGTGATCGACGTCAAGGGCGCCCGCGGCCGGTTCGAGGTCTCCGGTACGCGTTGGTTCCCGCAGCGGGGCGGAGAGGCGTTCGGCTCTCCCGTGGCCAAGCTCCGCGGTACGGCCCGCGCCCTCAAGGGCGTGCTCCTCGACATCCACCGGGGCCTCGACCGCGTCTACGTCGACAGCGTGGTGGTGCTGACCGCGCCCGACGCCGTCCTCGTCGACCCCAACGGCCGTGACGCCCGGCACGTCACCAACCTCACCGGCCTCATCGGGATGCTGGGCGACGCCTCCCGGGTCAGGCAGGGCTGCAGCCCGGACGCCACGCCGTACCGCACGGCGCTCATCGAAGCCCTCAACGGCACCGTACGCCGCTCGACCGCGCCGCCCAGGTTCGGCAACTGGAAGGTCGAGGAGCAGCTGGGCGGGGACAACCGGGTCACCGAATACCGCGCCGTCAACGCCACCGCCCCGGCCAGCGAGACCGTCCTGCTGCGGGTGTACCAGGCGGACCCGCTGGCCGACCGGGACCAGCGCGTGGCCGAGCAGCGGCGGATCGCCAACGCCTACCAGGCCCTCGCCAAGATCCCCGCGCACCCGTGCGTGGCGCGTTCGCGGGACTTCTTCGCCATCGACGACGAGAGCCGCTTCGTCCTGGTCCTCGACGACGTACACGGGCAGGCGCTGCACCTGCGCCTCGCCGGACGGATGCCCGCCACCGCCGCCCGGCTCGACATGGTGGACGACATCCTGAGCGGACTCGCCCACGTCCACGCCAACCAGGTCATCCATCGCGCCCTCAGCCCCGCCTGCGTCCTCGTCACCGACAGCGGTCAGGCGGTGCTCACCGGTTTCGACTACGCCAAACCCGGACCGCGCAAGCACACCGTCGCCAACGAGCTGCCCAACGTCCTGGACACGCACTACGTGGCCCCTGAATGCCGGCTCAGGCCGGATCGCATGACCGCCGCGTCCGACGTGTACGCCGCCGGAATCATCGCCTTCCAACTGCTCACGGGGCAGTTGCCCACCCCGGGTACGGACATCGAGACCGCCGCCACGGGCGTCGCCCCCGAGATCATGGACTTGCTGCGCCGGATGCGCGACGAGACGCCCGGAAAGCGCCCGGAAGCCGCGGAGGCCCTCACGGTGCTGCGCCAGGCACGCGACACCGGCAACACCACCTACCCGGCGCGTACGCAACCCCTGCTCCTGGACCGGCTGCGCGGCGCCCTACGCCGTTTCACCCGCGACTAGATCTATGTGCGGGCACGCATAGACGCTGAGACATTGAGCCGACGAGACGATCACTCAGCGTTCGATTCTTCGCGTGCTCGCCGGCGGCCCCGGCTCACCTGCTGAACGCGGCCGTCCGCTTCGTGCTGGCCGAGTCGCCTACCGCGCGCCGGACGCGGTTCAGCCCTGGTCTTGCCCTCCACTGCCGCGGAGCCGGAGGAGCCGTGGCGTTCGGGCGCGGTCGTAGTCGGCCTGCTGCTGCATGAGGACGTCGTCGAGGTTCTGGCGCAGGGCCTGGGCAGGCGAGGCGGGAGACCGCCGCCGGCCGCATGGACCACCCGGGCGAACCCAACGAGGCCCGGCGCACTATGCGCTGAGTGTATATACGTGGGGTATAGTCATCCGGCATGAGTCAGATGATCCACAATCAGACCCAGGCCACGCGTGAACTGCGCAAGCCTTGGCGGCGAGGCCGCCTGGCCGCTGTCGCCGGGCTCGTCGCCGCCATGGCCGCCACTGGCCTCGGCCAAGCCGGGCCCGCCTCCGCCGCCCGCGCTGCCGAGCCGTACTTGCCCATGCCCACTGGCTCACGACCGGTCGGCACCACGTCCCTGTACCTCAAGGACACCTCGCGCCCCGACCCCTGGGTCCCCAGCGTCAAGGCCCGCGAGCTCATGGTCTCGCTGTGGTATCCGGCCAGGTCGCCGGGCCGCCATCGGGCGCAATACATGACGCCCACGGAGTCCGAACTGCTCCTCAAGAACGGGGGCGTCACCAACATCCCGGCCGACACGCTCAGCAAGGTGCGCACCAACGCCTTCACCGACGCCCGCCCCGCAGGAGGCGCGCACAGCCTGCCCCTCATCGTGCTCTCTCCTGGGCACAGCAAGCCCAGGTCCGAACTCACAGCCCTGGCCGAGGAACTGGCGAGTCGGGGATATGTGGTGGCCGCCATCGACCACACCTACGAGAACGTCGCGCAGACCTTTCCCGACGGGCGGGTCACGACCTGCGTCACGTGCGACATGAAGAAAGACCCGACTGTGTGGGAGAAGCTGGAGAAGGGCCGGGCCGCCGACGTCTCCTTCGTGCTCGACGAGCTGACCGGCGCGCACCCGAAGTGGAAGGACGCGCGGCTGATCAACACCTCCAAGATCGCCATGTCCGGCCAGTCCGTCGGCGGAGCGAGCACACTCGCCGCCATGGCCGCCGACCCCCGGCTGCGTGCCGGCATCGACGTTGACGGCACCGTGACGGCACCGCTTCCCGTAGCCGGGCTGTCCCGGCCGTTCCTCCTGCTCGGCAAACCCGCCACGTACACGCCGGGCCAGCCCGGCACCGGCGCCAACTGGGAGAGTGTCTGGGCGGGGCTGCACGGCTGGAAGCGCTGGCTGCTCGTGACCGGGGCCGCGCACACGTCCTTCACCGATCACGGTGTGCTGATGGACCAGCTCGGCATTGAGGACGGCGCCGACATCCCCGGCGCCCGTGCCATGACCATCACCCGCAGGTACGTCGCGGCCTTCTTCGACCAGCACCTGCGCAAGAAGCCGCAGCCCTTGCTGAACAAGCCGTCGGCGAACTACCCAGAGGTCAAGTTCTGCGCCCCGGAGAAGAAGACCTGCGCATAGCGTCACCCCTCGGCCTGTTCAGCAGTCCAACCAGGCGTCCGCCCAGCTGCGCGGCCCGGCGCTGACGCAGGACTGCGCAGCTGACATGGCGGCCCGGCCATGACCTCCGCAAGCTCGGCGACAAGATCGTTGCCCGAGATCAGGCCCGGGGAAGAGAGCGCCCGGCGTGTGAACGGTTCGGGCGCTCCTTCGCGCCGGGCTGGACGCGACGTGGCAAATCCAGCCGTATGGTGTACGGTACAGCGTACGACAAGAAGGAGCGTGAACGTTGTACCAGCCGAACGACGAGGAACTGCGCAGCATCGAAGACTGGTTCACCGAGTACGACACACTTGCCGACCAGGGGGCGATCGAGAAGCTGGCCGATCTGGCGGTATTCCCGATGAACCTGGCCACCGACGCGCCGGACGGCTTCGCGACGGTCCGCCAGTGGACGCGCGCGGAGTACGTCGAGGCGATGAAGGAGTCCATGAACGGCGGCACAGCGGGGCTCGGGCTGGAGTCCACGAGAACGCCGCGCTTCCTCAGCCGGAACCTCGTGCTCGTGGAGACCACGGCGACGATGACGATCGAGGGCAGGCGGGAGAGCATGCACTACGCCGACCTGCTGGTGCGCACCGAGGATGGGTGGGCGTTCCAGACGATGGTGCAGGGCGGTTGGGGACACGGCTGGCCACCGGCGAGACGCGGCTGATCCCACGCGGCTGATCCCACGCGGACGGCCCACGCGGACGGCCCACGCGGACGGCCCACGCGGACGGCCCACGTTGGTGCCGGTGCCGCGAGCGCCGGCACCAACGCCACAATCCACCGACGCCGCGATCAACCCGGCTCAGCTCGGCGGACGGGTGAGGCGCTGGCGGAAGACCCAGTAGCTCCATCCCTCGTACAGCAGGACAAGCGGCAGGAAAATGGCCGCGACCCATGTCATGACCAGCAGCGTGTACGGCGAGGACGAGGCGTTCGTGATCGTCAGGCTGTTCGCCGCGGCCGTACTCGACGGCAGCACGTTCGGCCACAGGTTGATGAACAGCGTGCCCGTGGCGAGGATGATCGTGGCGGCCGTGGCGGTGAACGCCCACCCGTCCCTGTGCCGGATGGTGGCGCCTATCCCAGCGAGCAGGGTGGCGACGGCCAGCACGGACGTGATCAGGCTGATCGTCTTGCCGTACATGACCTGAGTCACCGCGAGAAAGAGCACCGCGACGAGGGCGACCACCGGGGCGAGGCGCAGAGTCACCGCACGCGCGCGGGCGCGCAGCTCGTGGGTGGTCTTCAGGGACAGGAACACCGCGCCGTGCAACAGGAACAGGCCGAGCGTGACCAGGCCGCCGAGCAGCGCGTACGGGTTGAGCAGGGTGAGCAGGTTCCCCGTGTATTCGTGCCGGGCGTCGAGGGGCACTCCGGCGATGATGTTGCCGAAGGCGACGCCCCACAGCGCGGCGGGGATGAGCGATCCCCAGAAGATGGCGCGATCCCAGCCGCGGCGCCAGCGGTCGGAGTCGTGCTTGCCACGGAACTCGAAGGCCACCCCTCGGGCGATGAGCGCGAGAAGTATGACCAGCAGCACCAGGTAGAAACCGCTGAACATGGTGGCGTACCACTCGGGGAAGGCGGCGAACGTCCCGGCGCCGGCGACGATCAGCCACACCTCGTTGCCGTCCCAGACCGGTCCGATCGTGTTGATGAGGATGCGCCGGTCGATGTCGTCCCGCCCCAAGACCGGCAGCAACATGCCGACTCCGAAATCAAAGCCTTCCAGGACGAAGTACCCGGTCCAGAGCACCGCGATGAGGATGAACCAGACGGTGGCGAGTTCCATCGGCCTCCTTCCTGGGCGAACGGGGCGAACCAGCACTCCGGCTTCCTGAGCGAACCAGCGCTCCGGCTTCTTCGGCGGACCAGCCCGACCTCCTCGGCGAAGCAAACCCCGTTTCTTGGCGGACCAGCCCCGAGTCAGTACGTCAGGTGGGGAAGGTGGGGTGGTTCCTCACTCCCTCCTGCCGGTGTGGGACCCGCTCTGACCATCCGCACCATGATCACGGCGGTGATCGCGGCGAGGATCCCGTAGATCAGCGTGAACGCGCCAAGCGAGATCGCGATCGTGGCGACGTCGACCCCGGGCGAGTCGCTCTCGATGGTTTTGAACACGCCGAAGACCGTCCAGGGCTGGCGGCCCATCTCGGTGAAGACCCAGCCCGCGGTGTTCCCGAGGAAGGGCAGCACCATGGCGACGACCGCGGCCCGGTAGAACCAGCGCCCGGGAGTTCTGCCCGGCCGGCTCACCCAGAGGCCGACCAGGCCGAGCAGGCTCGCCAGGCCACCGAATCCGATCATCAGCCGGAACGACCAGTACGTCACCGGGATGTACGGGCGGTAGTCCCCGGGGCCGAACCGGGCGACGTACTCCCGCTGGATGTCGTTGACGCCCTGGACCGTGCCGTCGGAGTTCCCGGTGGCGAGATAGGACAGCACGTGCGGCACGCGCAGGCTCCAGATGGCCTTCTCGCCGCTGAGGTTGCCGATGGTGAACAGGGAGAACGGCGCGGGGGTGGACGTCTCGTACAGCGCCTCGGCGGAGGCGATCTTCATCGGCTGCTGCACGGTCATGATCTTGGCTTGGATGTCACCGGTGATCGCCGCGCCGATGCCCGCGACGATCAGCAGCACGAGCCCGGCCCGCAACGCCGGCCGGAACAGGGCGGTCTCGCTGCGTCTGGCCAGATGCCAGGCGCTGACCCCGACGAGGAAGCCCGCCGCCGTGAGGAACGCGGCGAAGAGGACGTGCGGGACCGTCACCAGGTTCGTCGGATTGCTGATCACGGCCCAGATGCTCGTCAGCTCGGCCCTACGGGTGTCCGGGTTGATCCAGTATCCAACGGGGTGCTGCATCCAGGAGTTCGCCGCGAGGATGAAGTACGCCGACGCGACCGTGCCGATCGCGGCCAGCCAGATCGTGGCGAGGTGGACCAGGGGCGGCAGACGGTTCCAGCCGAAGATCCACAATCCGAGAAAGGTCGATTCGAGGAAGAACGCGAGGAGTCCCTCCATCGCCAGCGGAGCGCCGAACACGTCGCCGACGAACCGGGAATAGGAGCTCCAGTTCATCCCGAACTGGAACTCCTGCCAGATCCCGGTGACCACGCCCATGAAGAAGCTGACCAGGAAGAGCTTCCCGAAGAACTTGGTCATCCGCAGATAGACCTCGTTCCCGGTGATGTGCCACGTGGTCTGCATGGACGCCACCAGGATGGCGAGGCCGATCGTCAGCGGGACGAAGATGAAGTGATAGACGGTGGTGATCCCGAACTGCCATCGCGCCAGGTACAACTTGTCCACAACGGCTCCCCCCGTGCCGTCGGGACCGGCCTCAGGGATGCCCCCCGGGAGGCCGGGATGTCACAGGGGTACCCCGGCAGGCCGGATCCTCACCTGACGACCGCGACCGGGCAGCGCGCGTGGTGCAGTACGGCACGGCTCACCGAGCCGAGCACCGCGGCGCCGATGGCCCCGCGTCCGCGCGAGCCGACGACGACCAGGTCCGCCTTCTCCGAGGCGTCCACCAGGGCCGCTACGGGATGCCCGCGCACGACGTCCAGCGTGACCTCGACCTCGGGGAACCGCTCCTCCAGTTCTCCGAGCTTGTCCGTGGCGGCCTGGCGGAAGGCGTGCTGGATCTCCTCCACGTCGTAGACGACCTCCGGTCCGAGGATGTGCACGGGAAGCTCCCACGCACAGATCCCACGCAGCCGGGCCCCGCGCAGCTTGGCCTCCTCGAAGGCGTACGCCAGGGCGGGGTCGCACTCCTCCGACTCGCTCACCCCGACCACGATCTCGCCGTACGCGGTGGCGGGGGCGGGCCGTACCACGACGACGGGCGCGTGGACGTGCCCGGCGACGTGCGAGCTGACCGAGCCGAGCAGCATTCCGGCGAAGCCGCCCCTGCCTCGGCTGCCCACCACCAGCTCGGAGGAGTGCTCGGCCTCCTGCCGCAACACCGGCGCCGGCACGCCGTAGACCAGTTCGGTCGTCACCTCGACGCCCGGTTGCCGGGTTCGTACGGCCTGGCGCGCGTCCCGGAGGATCCGCTCGCCCGACTGGACGATGGACTCCTGTACCCCGGGGATCGGATAGCGCGGGATCTCGTACGGCAGGCGGTCCACCACGTGGACGACCCGCAGCGGGAGTTCCTTGCGCGCCGCGTCGTCGGCCGCCCATTCGACGGCGGCCGTCGCGGCGGGGGAGCCGTCGGTGGCAGCAATGATCATGATGTCCTCCTCGTTCGTCCCCGGCACATCCATGACACGCCAGCGGCGGGACTCCTTCCAGGGCCGCTGGTCCTCATGGGAGGGGACCTTCCGCCTTCCCCGTAACGAGAACGCGAAAAGTCGGAAAGATTGCCAAAAAGCATGTGCCGTCCCCTCGGGGGAAGGAGGCTGATCACGGCAGGTTCGGCCGGGTCTGGAGGAGTTCTGTGCGCGAGGCCACAACCGAGGACGCCACAACCGAGGACGCGACAAGCGAGGACGCGACCGAGGACACATCCGAGCACGCGTTCGTGCTGGTGCTGAACACCGGCTCCTCGTCGATCAAATACGAGCTGATCGACACCGGGTCCGGGACCCGCCTCGCCGTCGGCCTGGTGGAACGGATCGGCGGAGAGCGGGGCGCGCTCACCCACACGCGGGCGGGCGCCGAGCCGTACGAGGTGCACCGGCCCTATCCCGATCACGACTCGGGGTTGCGGGCGGCGCTCGACGCGTTCGCGCAGGCCGGCCCCGACCTGAGGCACGTCCCGCTGCGCGCCGTCGGGCACCGGGTCGTCCACGGCGCCGACCGGTTCACGGGCCCTGTCCTGATCGACGACGAGGTGACCGCCGCCATCGAGGAGCTGTCCCGGTTCGCCCCGTTGCACAATCCGGCCAACCTGGACGGGATCCGGGTGGCACGCAAGGCGTTCCCCGGCGTCCCGCAGGTCGCCGTGTTCGACACGGCCTTCCACCAGACCCTGCCCCCGCACGCGTACACGTACGCGGTGCCGCGCGCCTGGGCCGAGGACCTGGGGGTGCGGCGGTACGGCTTCCACGGCACCTCGTGCGCCTACGTCTCCCGGCTCGCGGCGGAGGTGCTCGGCAAGCCGCTGGAGGAGACCGACCTGATCGTGCTCCATCTCGGCAACGGCGCGAGCGCGACGGCGATCAAGGGCGGCCGCAGCGTGGAGACCTCGATGGGCCTGACGCCCCTGGAGGGCCTGGTCATGGGCACCAGGTCCGGCGACGTTGACCCCTCGCTGCCCTCGTACCTGGACAGTACGGCCGGGCTGGGCGTGAACGAAAGCCACGAGGCGCTGATGCGGGCCGGTGGCATGCTGGCCCTCGCCGGGGCGAGTGACATGCGCGAGGTCTGGGAGAAGGCCGACGCGGGCGACGAGGGCGCCCTGCTGGCGCTCGACGTCTACTGCCACCGGATACGCAAGTACGTCGGGGCGTACTACGCCGTGCTCGGCCGGCTCGACGCGATCGTGTTCACCGCCGGGGTCGGCGAGCACGACGCGCGGACCAGGGCGCGGTCCCTGAGCGGACTGGAACGGCTCGGCATCGCCGTCGATCCGGCCCGCAACCAGGCGGAGGACGAGCGGATCATCTCACCGCCCGGCTCGGACATCGCCGTGATGGTGATCCCGACCGACGAGGAGTGGGAGATCGCGTCGCTGGCCCTGCGCGTGCTCGCCTAGTGCTGTGACCGAACGCCGCAGCGGAAACCGTCAGGACCTTGTACTACGGGCGATGCGGTACAGCACGTTCGGACGCAGTGGCCCTTCGGGCTCGGTGGGGTCGTCGAAGTCGTCGGCCGGGTCCCGAGTCATGCCGATCCGGCGCATCACCGCCTGCGAACGGAAGTTGGTGGCCGTGGTCACAGCGAGGATCTCGGGAAGTTCAAGGGTGTCGAAGCCGTGGGCCAGGACTGTCAGCGCGGCCTCGGTAGCGTAGCCGTGCCCCCAGGCCGAGCGGGCGAGCCGCCAGCCGATCTCCACTCCTGTGAACGGCATGCCGTCATCCACCTGATCCAAGCCCGCGAAGCCGATGAACTCACCCGTGGCCTTCACCTCAACCGCCCACCACCCGTAGCCTCGCTGGTCGAACTCGGCCTGGAACAGAGCCACGGAAGCATCGCTCTGCTCGCGGGTCAGCAGGTCGCCCAAGTGCTCCCGAACCTCGGGATCGGCATTCATCGCCGCCCACGGTTCAAGGTCGGAGTCGCGCCATCGACGGAGGACAAGGCGATCGGTACGCAGTTCAGCCATGCCGTCCAGCCAATGCGATCAATGCGCCCGAGGCAATCCATTTTCCATGGGGCGCACGCACCGCAGCACCTCAGTACGGCCAGACCCAGTTGCGGATCATGGGCGCGTCCTCGCCGTACTCGCGCGTGTAGGCGCGGCAGCGCAGCCGTTCGTCCATCATCCTCTGGCGCAGATGCGCGGTACGCGTGCCGAGGTGGGGAACCCGGTCGATCACGTCGATGACCAGGTGGAAACGGTCGATGTCGTTGAGCATCGCCATGTCGAAGGGTGTGGTCGTGGTGCCCTCCTCCTTGTAGCCGCGTACGTGCAGGTTGGCGTGGCCGTTCCTGCGGTACGTGAGCCGGTGGATCAGCCACGGGTACCCGTGGAAGTTGAAGATCACCGGCCGGTCGACGGTGAACAGCGTGTCGTACTCGGCGTCCGTCATGCCGTGCGGATGCTCGCTCGGCGGCTGCAGGCGCATCAGGTCGACGACGTTGACCACCCGGACCCGCAGCTCGGGCAGGTGCTCGCGCAGCAGCGCGGCGGCGGCCAGGGTCTCCAGGGTCGGGACGTCGCCCGCGCAGGCGAGGACGGCGTCCGGCTCCATGCCGTCGTCGTTCGACGCCCAGTCGATGATGCCGAGCCCCCGGGTGCAGTGGGCCACCGCCTCCTGCATCGTGAACAGGTCGAGCGTCGGCTGCTTGCCGGCGACCACGACGTTCACGTAGTCGCGCGACCGGAGGCAGTGGTCCCCCACCGAGAGCAGCGTGTTCGCGTCCGGCGGCAGGTACACCCGGACGACCTCGGCCTTCTTGTTCATGACCACGTCGAGGAAGCCGGGGTCCTGGTGGCTGAAGCCGTTGTGGTCCTGCCGCCACACGTGCGAGGACAGCAGATAGTTGAGCGAGGCGATCGGACGCCGCCAGGGGATCCTGCTCGACGCGGACAACCACTTGGCGTGCTGGTTGAACATGGCGTCCACGATGTGGATGAACGCCTCATAACAGTTGAACAGGCCGTGCCGCCCGGTCAGGAGGTATCCCTCCAGCCAGCCCTGGCACAGGTGCTCGGAGAGCACCTCCATCACCCGGCCTTCGGGGGCGAGATGCTCGTCGGTCGGCAGCAGCTCGGCGTCCCAGGCCCGGTCGGTCACCTCGAACACCGCCTGCAACCGGTTGGACGCCGTCTCGTCCGGGCCCATCAGCCGGAAGTCGTCCGGGTTGGCGACGATCACGTCACGGAGGAAGGTGCCGAAGACCCGGGTGGGCTCGCTGGTCGCGGTCGCAGGGGCCTTCGTCTCGACCCCGTAGTCACGGAAGTCGGGCAGCACCAGCGGGCGCAGCAGCTCGCCGCCGTTGGCGTGCGGGTTGGCGCTCATCCTGCGCGGTCCACGCGGCACGCCGGAGGTGACCTCGGGCACCGGTCGCCCCGCGGCGTCGAACAGCTCCTCCGGGCGGTAGGAGCGCATCCACTCCTCCAGGGCGGCCAGCCGGTCCGGGCGGTCCCGTACGTCGGTCAGCGGCACCTGGTGGGCCCGCCAGGTGCCCTCGACCAGGACGCCGTCCACCTCGTGCGGTCCCGTCCAGCCCTTGGGCGTGCGCAGCACGATCATCGGCAACCGGCCGCCCGAGCCCGCCTTGATCGCCGCGATCTCGTCGAAGACCTCGTCGAGCGTGTCGGCCATGAGCTGGTGCATGACCGCGGGGTCGTCGCCGGAGACGATGTGCGGGCGGTAGCCGTACCCTTCCATGAGCTTGATCAGCTCGCTTTCCGGGATGCGCGCGAGCACCGTCGGATTGGCGATCTTGTAGCCGTTCAGATGGAGGATCGGCAGCACGATCCCGTCCCGCGCCGGGTCGAGGAACTTGTTCGAGTGCCAGCTCGCGGCCAGCGGCCCGGTCTCCGCCTCGCCGTCGCCGACGATGCAGGCCACGACCAGGTCCGGGTTGTCGAACGCCGCGCCGTACGCGTGCGCGAGGGCGTAGCCCAGCTCACCGCCCTCGTGGATGGAGCCGGGGGTCTCCGGGGCGACGTGGCTCGGGATGCCGCCGGGGAAGGAGAACTGGCGGAACAGCCGGCTCATGCCCGCGGCGTCCTGCGACACGGAGGGATAGACCTCGCTGTAGGTGCCCTCCAGCCAGGCGTGCGCGACCGCGGCGGGACCGCCGTGACCGGGCCCGGCGATGTAGATCATGTCCTGATCGCGCAGGCGGATGATCCGGTTGAGGTGGGCGAAACAGAAGTTCAACCCCGGGGTGGTCCCCCAGTGGCCGAGCAGCCGCGGTTTCACGTCCTCGGGGGACAGCGGCTCCTTGAGCAGCGGATTGTCGAGCAGGTAGATCTGCCCGACCGACAGGTAGTTGGCGGCACGCCAGAACGCGTCGATCTGCGCCATTTCGTTCATGACCATCCCTGTACCCGGGAGGCGGAGGTTGATTGCCGGAGCGGGGACGAACGAGCCGAACGCCGGGCACTCTGGGGACCTTCGTCCCTGCAGGGTAGGATGCCGGGTGCGGAAGCCTATAGGCATGAACCTCGACATGGCCGGGCTCCAGGAGCTCTCGCGGGCGGAGTGTCTGTCGCTGCTTTCCACGACGCCGATCGGCCGCGTCGTGTTCACCGAGCGCGCCCTTCCCGCCGTGCAGGTCGTCAACTACATGCTGGACGGCGAGGACGTGGTGTTCCGCACCACCATGGGCTCCCGCCTGTCGAAGGCGGCGCGAGGCTCGATCGTCGCCTTCGAGGCGGACCACTTCGACCCGGTCACCCGCAGGGGATGGTCGGTCACCGCCGTCGGCCCGGCGCGCCTGGTCGAGGAGCCCGGAGAGGTCCTGCGGCTGGCCCGGCTGCCGCTCGTCCCGTGGGGGCCCGGCCACCACGACCAGCTCGTCTCCATCCGCGCGGAACTGGTCACCGGGAGGCGCCTCAGCTGAGGGGCACCCGCCAGCGCAGGCAGGTGCCCCTGGGCTCGCGCCGGACCACCTCGAACGTCCCGCCGAGGATCTCCGCCCGCTCGGCCAGGTTCCGCAGACCGCTGCGCCGCCCCTCCTCCGGCACGCCGACACCGTTGTCGCCCACTTCGAGAAGGAGGGCGCCGTCACGGGCGTCCACGGTCACGTTCACCTCGGTCGCGTGCGCGTGCCGTACGACGTTGGACAGGGCCTCGCGCAGGACGGCGAGGAGATGGTCCGCGAGCTTGGGTGTGACGACGGTGTCCAGCGCCCCCTCCAGAAGGACGCCCGGCATGAACCCGAGGTGGCCGCGCGCCGACTCCACCAGGTCCATGAGCTGCCCGCGCACCGTGGTGGCCGCCTCCTCCCTCGGCGTGTGCAGCGCGAAGATCGTGGAACGGATCTGCCTGATCGTCGCGTCCAGCTCGTCCACGACGTGCTGGACGCGCCCGGTCACCTCCGGTTTCTCCACCAGCCGGACGACGCTCATCAGCGTCATCGCCGCCGCGAACAACCGCTGGATCACCACGTCATGCAGGTCCTTGGCGATGCGGTCGCGGTCCTCCAGCAGGCCGAGACGCTCGGCGTCCTTCCTGGCCTCGGCGAGTTCGAGCGCGACAGCGGCCTGACCGGCGAGGGCCTGGACCATCCGCAGGTCGGCGGAGCTGAAAGGCAGGCGTCCGCCGCGCTTGCCCAGGCCCAGCACGCCCCGGACGTTCCGCCCCTTTCCGAGGGGGACCGACAACGACGGGCCCGCCTTGCCCACCGGCGCCTTGCCGGGACAGGACCTGATGTCGGCCACCTGCGGCTCGGCGGTGCGCAGCACCAGCCCCGCCACCGTGTCCTCGGCGGCCAGTTCGATGCCGAGCAGTTCCTCCGCCCCGAGTCCCTCGGCGATCTCGACCCGCAGCACCTCCGGGGTGGCGCCGAAGGAGATCGTCGCCACGTCCGCGTCGGTCATCTCCCGGGTGCGCCGGGCCAGGGTCACCAGCACGTCGTGCGGGTCGGCACCGGACAGCAGGCTCGTGGTCACCTCGGACGAGACCTCGAGCCACGCCTCCCTGCGCCGGGTCTCCTCGTACAGCCGGGCGTTCTCGATGGCGACGCCCGCGGCCGTGGCCAGGGCGGTGACGATCGCCTCGTCCTCCTCGTCGAACTCGCCGTTGCGCTTCTCGGTGAGGTAGAGGTTGCCGAAGATCTCATCGCGTACGCGGATGGGGACGCCGAGGAACGAGCGCATCGGCGGATGGCCGGCGGGAAAGCCGTACGACTCGGGGTGATCGGCGATGTCACGCAGCCGGAGGGACTGCGGCTCCTTGATCAGCAGCCCGAGGAGGCCGAGCCCGTGCGGCCAGTGCTCGATCCTGGCGATCTCCTCCTCGGACAGGCCGACCGGGACGAACTGGACCAGGGTGCTCTCGTCCCCGATCACTCCCAGCGCCCCGTAGGAGGCGTTGACCAGGGCGGTGGCGGCCTCGACGATGCGGTGCAGTACGGTCTCCAGGTCGAGCTCGCTGCCGACCGAGACCACGGCCTCCAGCAGCGAGTGCACCCGGTCACGCGTGGCGAGCACGGCCTCCAGCCGGCTCTGCAGCTCGGCCAGGAGATCGTCCAGCCGCATTCGCGGGAGGAATGATCCCGATTCGGTGTCCGCCATATCGCGCCCTCTCAAAGTGATACCACTCCGGGCATAGCACACCGCCCGCCCTCTTCGCGAGGACGGGCGGTGGATGGGTGGCGGCTACCTGGGTCGATCGAGTGATTTCGGTCACTTGAGGATCGGGTACCGCCTGACGAGCGCGGTGCCGCCCCACCAGCGGCCGATGCCGAGGGTGTCACCGGCGTTCGCGAGGGCGAGCCCGGCGAGGACGACGGCGTAGATCAGGTGCTCGTCCATGAAGGGGTTGTTCGCCAGGGGCAGCTCGGCCGCCCACATGAGCACGAGGAGCAGACCGCCGGTGATCGCGGCGACGCGGACCCCCGCGCCGACGATCAGAGCGGTGCCGATCCCGGCCAGACCGATCATGAAGAGCCAGTCGGCCCACCCCTGGCCGGCGAGCCCGGAGAAGAAGCCGCCGAAGGTGTTCTCGGCCGTTCCCTTGAGGAATCCGGTGGTCGGGCTGCCGCCGTTGATCCACGCCTTCTTCTCGGGGGTGGCGAACCCTAAGCCGAGAAGTTTGTCGACGAAGGCCCAGAGGAAGATCCAGCCGATCGCCATGCGGGCGACCCCCCAGACGTAATCCACCGGCCTGCGAGCCGCCGCCGCGGCGTGTGCCCCGGGTGCCGGGACCACACGCATCGCCTGCTGCTCGTTCCGCTCCATGATCGCCATCGTGAGCCCCTCTCCCTGTCGTCTGTGATGCCTCAAGTCCATCGCTCCCGCCGGATCCGCGGCAGTGCCGTACGGCTCGGCCGCGGCGGCACAGAGGTCCCCGGCTTGAGGGACCTTCGGCCCAAGAGCGCATGTCAGGGAGGAATGACCCTTTCTCCGGGACTTTGGTCCCTAGCGGGACATGGCGTTACCAATGGCATGGTGGGTTTGTGAATCGCGGCGAACCAGCATGAACGAACGAGAGCTCCGGGAACTGCCCCGGGACGAATCTCTGCGGCTGCTCGCCTCCGTGGCGATGGGCCGCGTGGTGTTCACCCTGCAGGCGCTCCCCGCGATCCGGCCGGTCAACCACATCCTCGACGGCGGCGACATCATCATCCGCACCCACCTGGGCGCGGCGATCACCTCGGCGGCCGACGGCGACGGCACCGTGGTCGCGTACGAGGCCGACGCGATCGACCCGGACGACCATCTCGGCTGGAGCGTGATCGTCCTCGGCACGGCCCGGCTCGTCAGGGACGAGGCCGAGGTCGCGCGCTACAGCGCGATGCTCAGGCCGTGGGTCTTCGGGAACATGGACCACGTGATCCGCATCCATCCCGAGGTCGTCACGGGGTTCCGGCTGATGGCCTTCAGCGAACCGATCGGCTCCACTGAGCACTGAGGCGTACCGGGTTCTCGCAAAGAACGCCTTTTATCGCATTTGTCCCGTTTGGCGACCACAGGCCGGGTTAGCGGGGGCCTCATGAAGGCACTCACCTGGCACGGAAAACGCGACGTACGGGTCCAGGAGGTCTCCGACCCGGCGCTCAAGGAATCCACCGACGCCATCATCAAGGTCACCACGTCCGGGATCTGCGGCTCCGACCTGCACCTGTACGAGCTGTTCGGCCCGTTCATGCTGGAAGGCGACATCCTCGGCCACGAGCCGATGGGCATCGTCGAGGAGGTCGGGTCCGACGTCAAGAACATCAAACCGGGCGACCGGGTGGTCATCCCGTTCACCATCTCCTGCGGGCACTGCTTCATGTGCGACCGCCGGCTCTTCGCCCAGTGCGAGACCACCCAGGTCCGCGACCACGGGATGGGCGCCGCCCTGTTCGGCTACACCAAGCTGTACGGCGAGGTGCCGGGCGGGCAGGCGGAGTACCTCCGCGTCCCGCAGGCCCACTTCGGCCCGATCAAGGTCCCCGAGGGGCCTCCGGACGAGCGGTACATCTATCTCTCCGACGTCCTCCCCACCGCCTGGCAGGCCGTCGAGTGGGCCGACATCCCCGAGGGCGGCACGGTCGCGGTCTTCGGCCTCGGCCCCATCGGCCAGATGTGCGCCCGCATCGCACGGCATCACGGCCACCGGGTCATCGCGGTCGACGGCGTACCCGAGCGCCTCGCCATGGCACGCAGGCACGGCGTCGAGACCGTGGACGCGCAGAGCCACAGGGACATCCCCGAGGCCCTCCGCGACCTCACCGACGGCCGCGGGCCCGACTCGGTGATCGACGCGGTCGGCATGGAGTCGCACGGATCGCCCGTGGCCAAGCTCGCCCAGAGCATCACCGGCATGCTGCCTGGCCGGGTCGCGGCGCCGCTGATGGAGAACGCGGGCGTCGACCGGCTCTCCGCGCTCCACCACGCCATCGAGTCCGTACGGCGCGGCGGCACGATATCGATCATCGGCGTCTACGGCGGCATGGCCGACCCGATGCCCATGCTGCGGATGTTCGACAAGGGCATCACGCTGCGGATGGGCCAGGCGCACGTCAAGCGGTGGATCGACGAGATCATGCCGCTGGTCGACGACGACAGGGATCCGCTGGGCGTGATGGATCTCGCCACGCACCGCCTGCCGCTCGACCAGGCGCCGCACGGCTACGAGATCTTCCAGAAGAAGCGCGACGGCGCGATCAAGGTCCTGCTCACTCTGTGACCGGGACGGAACACGCCGACCTGGCCCAGGCCAGGTAGGCCGGCGTCCGGTCGGTCACGACGCCGCTCACGCCGTAATCGGCCAGACGCCGCCAGTCGCCCCGGTCGTTGGGGGTCCACGCGTAGACGGGCAGTCCGGCCGCGCGGAACTCCCGCACCAGCGCCCTGGTCAGCCGGTCGTACCGGACGCCGACGAAGGAGAACCCCGCGGCGGCCGACACGCGGAGCGTGGACGAGGAAAGCAGCCCCCGCGTGGCCCCGATGGAGCCCACCGCCCGCAGCGCGGCGGCGGAGAACGACGTGATGCTCGCCCACCGGCGGGCGTCCAGGACCTCGTACACCTCGCGCAGCGCGCGCACGTCCTCCGCGTCCGGAACCTCCTTGAGCTCCACCATGGCGCGGCCGCCCCAGTCACGGACCAGCCGTAGCGCGCCCATCAGGGTCGGGGGCCGCTGGCCGTCCGCGGTGCGCAGCGCGCGGAACTCCGCCAGCGTCATGTCCGCGACCCGTCCCGTTCCCGTGGTCGTACGGTCGACTGTGGCGTCGTGCATCAGCACGGGTTGGTGGTCGCTGGTGAAGTGGACGTCGAACTCGACCCGCTCGGAGCCGGCGTCCAGCGCGTTCTCAAAGGCCGCGAGCGTGTTCTCCGTCGCGTCGTAGCCGCGATGGGACACGAGCCGAGGAGCGGGACAGGACGACGAGGTGGCCAGTTGGGTCCGCCCCGGCGACGGATCCAGCATCGTGATCACCAGGAGCGTGGTCCCCAGCGCGTTGGGAAGGCTGACTGCCATACAACCTATGATGCTCACGAAGCGTAGTCGCTCACTTACATATCGTTGACAAACGTCTCGATTATTTCCAACGTCGCGCGCTAAGCTCGCATAACGGGACAAAACGAGAGGGATCCGTACGATGGCGGACCACGGCCACGGTCACGGACACGATCAGGGACACGGTCAGGGACGCGGTCAGGGGCACGGTCATGGACACGGTGTCAGCCCGACCGCCGACCGGCGCCTCCTGACGGCGGCCCTCCTGCTGATCGTCACGTTCATGGCCGTCGAGGTGGCCGTCGGCGTCATCGCGGATTCGCTCGCGCTCATCTCCGACGCCGGGCACATGCTCACCGACGCCATCGCCATCGTGCTCGCGCTGGTCGCGATGCGGATCGCCGCCCGCCCTCCGCAGGGCGGGTTCACCTACGGCCTCAAACGCGCCGAGATCATCTCGGCCCAGCTGAACGGCATCACCCTGCTGCTGCTCAGCGCGTACTTCGTCTACGAGGCCGCGCACCGGCTGATCACGCCGCCCGAGGTCGAGGGCGTCTACGTCGTGGTGACCGGCCTGGCCGGGATCGCCGTCAACATCGCCGCCACCTGGCTGCTCGCCCGCGCCGACAGGGGCAGCCTCAACGTCGAGGGCGCCTTCCAGCACATACTCAACGACCTCTACGCGTTCATCGCCACCACCATCGCCGGGCTGGTCATCTGGCTGACCGGCTGGGGCCGGGCCGACGCCGTCGCCGCGCTGGTCGTGGCGGCGCTGATGCTCAAGGCGGGCTGGCGCCTGGTCCGCGCCTCGGCGCGGGTGTTCATGGAGGCGGCGCCCGCCGGGATCAACCCGGCCGAGATCGGCCGCAGGACGGCCGCGCTCGACGCGGTGGTCGAGGTGCACGACCTGCACGTCTGGGAGGTGACCTCCGGTTACCCCGCCCTGTCCGCGCACATCCTCGTCACCCCCGGCGCGGACTGCCACGCCGTACGGCTGGCCGCCGAGCGGCTCGTGCACGAGGAGTACGGCATCAGGCACACCACGCTGCAGGTGGACCACGCGTCACCGGACGTGCTGACCATCGGCCGTACGGAGCAGCGGCACGCGAACCACTGCGAGTGACCCGTCAGAAGTTCAGGCCGCGACCCGCCCGATAAGGCAACAGCCAGGCGAACCCGACGTTGCCGAAGTTGACCAGCATGCTGTGCGCGACCTGGGTGCCCATCTCGGAGACCTCCAGCCGGATCACCGCGCCCGACTGCATCCAGCGGGCCACCTCGTCCTCGGTCAGCGGCGGCTTGTGCACGCGCAACACGAGGTCGTGCAGTTGCCCGACCATCCGGAGATGAAGCTCGCATGTGGGCTCAGTGGTCACCATCGGCCCGCCCCCGTTTGACGTACTGCGGACTTCACCGCAAGCCTACTCCGCGCGTAAATCCCTTCCCCGGCCGCTCCGTCAGACACGATGGACGGGTACGGCCGAGCCGAGGAGGAGATGAGGATGCGCATCGAAGACCTGCCGAGGACCCGGCGCGCGCTGCACGGAGTGGCCGAACTGGTCATGGCCGGCCCGCAGTACCGGCTGAGCGGCACCATCCGGCTCAGGGCCGCCTCCGGCGGATTCGCCACGATCACCGCGCCGGACCTGCGGGTCGACGGCGACACGCTGGTGACGGGGACCGGGCTGGTCCTCCCCCTCAGGGACGTCACCTTCGCCGCCCTGGCCGAAGCCGCCGGAGTCCGGGCGGGCGCGCCCGAGGGGCTCTACCGCGACGGGTCCGGCGTCCAGAGCGACGAGGTGGTCGACGTCGATCCCGCCGCCGCCGAGTACATCGCGGACTGCCTGGCCATCGGCGAGACGGCGCTGCGCCACCTGGACCCCGAGTTGACCCCGGTGCTCTGGCCCGAGCACTTCGACCTCGGCATCAGCAGCGACGAGATCAACTACGGCGTGTCCCTCGGGAACAGCGAGATCGAGGAACCGTACGCCTACGTCGGGCCCTGGCAGTCCAGGGAGGGCTCGTTCTGGAACATGACCTTCGGCGCGGCCCGCCCGATATCCGAGCTGGGCGGCGCCGACGCGGTCACGGCGTTCCTGGAGGAGGGCCGCAGGCAGGCACACGACCGCGACTAGCTGACGCGGCCCGGTTCCGCTAGTACGGCAGGGCGATGGCGGCGAAGTTCTTGTCCACGAAGGGCGCCTTGAACTTCGGGTACGCCACCGTGGCGACGTTGCCGTCGGAGGTGAAGCGCTCGTCCGGGTGCGCGTTGAGCTCGTCCAGCCAGGCCGTCGAGCAGAACTTCACGCAGTCGCCCTTCTTGTCCATCGACCGGATCCGCGGGATCCCGACCGGGTCGAATTCCTTGGTGAACGGCGACGGCGCCGGGGTGTACCCCGCCAGGAAGACCCCCTGGTAGTCGTACCGGACGCCGTTCCCAGAGCCGTGCAGCGCCCACTTCTTGTCACGCGGCTGGTTGCCGTACGGCAGGGCCAGGGTGTGAACCTGGACCTTCTTGTCCAGATCGGTGATCAGCTTCTGCCCGGCGGCGATCTGCTCGGTCACCTCCTTCTCCGACTTTCCGAGCAGGTTCAGGTGATCCCGTGTGTGGTTGCCGATGTCGAACCCGTTCTGGGACAGCCAGCCGAGGACCTGGGCCCGCTCCTCCGGGCTGAACTTCCCGAACATGTCGCGGATCACGTAGAAGGTGGCGACAGGCCGGAAGCCCGGGTGCTTCTTGGCGACGTCGAGCAGGATGCCCACCGCGGTGTCCGCCTTGGGCGTGCCCATCTCGTCCAGCGTGAGCTGCGACGGCGAGGAGTCGTCAAACGTCAGCACGACCGGGTGCGTGCCCGCCGGGATGGCGATCTTCCCGGTGACGTACTCGGTCGCGGTGATCGGCACGTACTTCTCGGAGGCCAGACGCTCCAGTTCAGTCCGGAACTGCGCGGGCGTGCGGTCGTCGGTCCCGCCGGGTTTGTCGGTGATCCGGTGGTACATGATCACCGGAATCTTGCCCAGCTCGTTGGCTCTCACCTTGGCGGCGGCGGCCGCGTTGGCCTTCCGCGTCAGCTCGGCGGAAGCGGCCGCCGCCTTCGCGTTGGGCGTCGCGTTCGCCGCCGTCTTGGTCTCTGTGGATTGGCATGCCGCGAGCGCCAACAAGCCCGCACACGCCACCCCAATACGGACAACCCCGAAGCGACCCATGGTCCCTCCAACCGAGTTGCGGAAGATAGGTCTCCTGTACCCCCGCAATCTCCCTACTTCACCCTTCGTACCGCCATGCTCACACTTCGGATTCGTTACCTGTCGCGCTCCTCGCCTCGACACCACGCAGTCGTACAACTTGACGGCAATGCGGTGAAATACGCTGATGTGTCGCGATTTGCCCGCCTATCAGGCGCTAATCGTCTAAGTTGATCTCCTGGGCATGTCGTCTTCGACACCGCTGAGGAGGCTGTGATGGGTGGGGAATCCCGCGAGATCGACAATGAGGTGCTGGCACGCATCAACACCTCCGTCCCGCATTCGGCCCGCGTATGGGACTACTGGCTGGGTGGCAAGGACAACTACGGACCGGACCGCGAAGTCGGCGACGAGATCGTGAAGGTCATGCCGGACCTGCCGGTCAACGCGCGGGCCGAGCGCCAGTTCATCGGCCGCGTCGTACGCCACCTCGCCGGCGACGCCGGCATCGACCAGTTCCTCGACGTCGGCACGGGCATCCCGACCGCGGACAACACCCACGAGGTCGCCCAGCGGGTCAACCCCAAGGCACGGATCGTCTACGTCGACAACGACCCGATCGTGTTGGTCCACGCCCGCGCGCTGCTGCAGAGCACGCCTGACGGAGCCACCGCGTACATCGACTCCGACCTGCGCAAGCCCGAGCCCATCCTGGAGGCGGCCGCGCTGACGCTCGACTTCTCCCGTCCCATCGCGCTGATGCTGATGGGCGTGCTGGAGTTCGTCCCCGACGCCGAGCTGGCGCACGCCGCCGTGGGCGCGCTGCGGGACGCGCTCCCCTCCGGCAGCTACATGGCGATCGCGCACAGCGTGCACAGCTCGTCGATGGACGACGCCGCGGCCAAGTGGAACGCCAGCGAGGCCACCCCGCTCACCCTGCGCACCCCCGAGCAGCTCAAGGAGTTCTTCGCGGGGATGGAACTGCTGACGCCCGGCCTGGTGTCACTGCCGAAGTGGCGGCCCGAGCCGGAGACCAGCTTCCAGGACCGCGACGTGTTCCAGTTCGGCGGCGTCGGCCGCAAGCCGTAGGTCGCCGCGCCGCAGGCGATCAGCGTGGCGTCCACCGAACCGGCCTGCGGACATGTACGTGATACGGGCATGAGATATCGACTGCTCGCCGTCCTGTTGCTGATCATCGGGACGGTCGCGTTCACTCCCAGTACGGCATGCGCCTGCTCCTGCATGCCGCTCAAGCCGTCCCAGCAGATGAAGGGGTCGGCCTCCGTGTTCACGGGAACGGTGACCGCGATCCGCCGGATCGACGGCGATCCTCTCGGCCCAACGCCGCCGATCGTCTACACCTTCCGAGCCGACCAGATCTACAAGGGCGCGGCCAAGGCGGAGTTCCAGGTCGCGACCAACGCCGACAGCGCCGCGTGCGGATACAACTTCACGGTCGGCTCGCGCTACCTGGTCTTCGCCTCGGCGGGCAAGTCGGGCCTGTTCCAGGTCGACCCCGGGGTGCGCCTGCACACCTCGCTGTGCTCGGGGGACCAGATGGTCCGCCCCGGTACGGGCCCGCTCCGCCCGAGGGACGGGATCGTACGCGACCAGGACGGCTACAGCGGGGAGCGCCTGGGCAAGGCGCTTCTCACCGCACTCGGCAAGCCGACAGCGGCTCCGGCACCCACGCCGTCGCCCGCGGTCACCCTCACCCCCAACACCTCAGGCAGTTCCTCGGGAGACGGCCGGGCCCCGATCGGGATCTATTCGGGAGCGGCCGGCGCCGGCGCCGCACTCGCCTTCGCGGGCTGGCGGCTCCTCAGGCGACGCCCCGAGTCCGACTGACATGTCGCCTCCCGCGTGATCAAGAGGTGAGGAACACGTTCTGTCGGAGGCCGCTGGCAGGCTGATGGCCCGTGAGGAACAAGGATGCGCCGGACTTCCGCCAGATCGCCGATCGGCGGGAGATGTCTCCCGAGCTGAGACGGGAGCTGATCGAGTGCTGGGTCACAGTGAGCAACGCGGGAGGCGCGGCCGGCTTCCCCTTCCCTCCTGTCGGCTTCGACGAGGTGGCGTCGGTGGCCGATCAGCTCATCGCCGGCCTCGATCCGCGGCGCAGCCGTTTCCTTCTGGCCTTCGTTGACGGGGTGCTGGCGGGCTGGCTGAACGTACGCCGGGACGTCAACCCGCTGATCGCGCATTGGGGCACAGTTCACCACGTCCAGACGCACACCGACTTCCGGGGCAGGGGTGTCGGCGCCGCGTTGATGCACCGCGTACGCGACCTGGCGCGCGAGGAGTTGGGCCTTGAACAGCTTCACCTCGCCGCGCGCGGCGGTGTGGGACTCGAAGGTTTCTACGGCCGGCTGGGTTGGAAGGAGATCGGCCGTCGGCCCGGCGCGCTGCGGCTCGCGCCCGGCGACGATCGCGACGAGATCCTGATGATGCTCATGCTCTGACACCGAACCGTGGCGCCCCGGAGCCTTGATCACCACCCCGCCTGAGCGGTCAGGAAAGGCACCCGACGTACGCGAGTGCCTGCTTCAGCAGGACGCCCTGCCCGCCGGCCATCTCCTGCTGCACCAGGGGCGACGCGGCCTCCTCCGGCGTGAACCAGACGAGGTCGAGGGCGTCCTGCCGGGGACGGCAGTCGCCCACGACCGGCACCACGTAGGCGAGGGACACCGCGTGCTGCCGGGGATCGTGGTAGGGCGTGATGCCCTGCGTCGGAAAGTACTCGGCGATGGTGAACGGCTGCGGAGAGGCGGGGACGCGCGGCAACGCCGTCGGCCCGAGATCCTTCTCCAGGTGGCGCATGAGCGCGTCACGGACCCGCTCGTGGTGCAGCACGCGGCCGGAGACGAGGGCCCGGCTGACCGTCCCGTCCGATCCGATGCGCAACAGCAGGCCGACACGCGTGACCACTCCTGTGTCGTCGACGCGTACCGGCACGGCGTCAACGTAGAGGATCGGCATCCGCGCGCGGGTCGACTCCAGTTCTTCTGGGCTGAGCCAACTGGGCGTGGTTTCGGTCATTTCGGTCATTAACCGATCGTACTTCGCAGCCTGCTCAGCGAGGTGATCACGCCCGAGCAGGCGTGTCCCAAGGCCCCTTCCAGCGCTGAGAGACTCCGTAGGTGAGCAAGACGACTCCGGGCGAATATCGAGACTTCGAATTCTGGGTGTTCGATGTCTCCAAGGGGATCCTGCTCGCCGAGATGACCGATGTCATCAAGGCCATGGAACCGCGGTCACGACCACGCTGGCTGTCCGCCGTGCTGGACGACATGTGTCTCCACGCGGCGATCAGCGACCTTCTGTTCTCGCTGGACGATTGGGTCGACGGGCACACTGAGGAGTTCATCGCTCTGGTCGAGGCGGCATGTGAACGCCTCAGGAGGCGGGGCACGATCACCGCCGAAGAAGCCGCGGCCTGGCTCGTATCGGACGACCTGCATGTGATCTGGAGAGGGGCTGACGAGGTGCGGGTCGAGCCGGTGGTGGCCTTCGGCGAGGCCATCGTCGCCATCATTCGCGGAATCCACCCGCCCGCACCGCCGGGCCATCAGTGGTACTTCGGGACGTACGCCGCCGGCGGGCCGATCACCACAGTCGTCATCCGCGGCCCGGGCTGACGGATCGACCCACGATCCGCGGTCGGCCGGCCATCCATGCGACCCGCACGGGCGACCCGCACACGCCTAACTACACGCGGCGCCGTTGATCAGGAAGCGTGCCGGGGTGGGGTCGGCGCCCGTGTTGGTGCCTGCGACCACTCGGCCGACCAGCCCGAGGTCACATGCTGGCCGACGTCGGGAAAGGTGAAGGTGAGCCGCCAGTCGGCGATGGCCGTGGAGCCGGTGTCGGTGATTCCCACATTCACGGTCATCCCGGAGTCCCAGGACCAGGAGGCGTACTCCACATCGCATCTGACCGAGGGCGACGGGGTGACGATGTCCCCGAAGCGACGCCGGCCGGAGGCCACGGCAGGTAGACCGTACCTTCCGTGACTGCGGGCTGGAAGGTGGCCACCAGACTGCCGGTGCCGTTCTTGTCCTCGTACACCGAGTAGCAGGCGATGCCGTCCGGGTCGGTGGCGGCCGCCCAGCGCAGGCGCACCGCAGTGAGCGAGACACCCCGGACTTCAGGCGTCCCCGGCGCGGTAGGCGGGTCATTCGGCGGCGTCGGGCTCCCTGGTGAGCCGAGCCGACGGATGCAACTTTCATCGTCCACGCGCCGTCCTGGCACGGACATGCCCGACCCGGCGCGAGCGCGTCGCCGCCGCGCCGGCCGGCTGACCCGGCTCAGGCCCGGGCGGCGCGTTCGACCGCCACCCCCACCCCGTCGAGCAGGTAGTCCAGGCCGGCGCGGAAGTCGTCGTCCGGACCGGCCCCCGGTTGAGGGGCGAACACCCCGGCCTCGACCGCGCGGGCCAACGCCGGGAACCGGCCGGGGTCGGCGAGCTCGGTGAGCAGGGCGGCGTACGCCCTGTCGGCCGTTTCCTCTGGTTCGGCGGTCATGGACGTCAGGAGCTGGGCCGCGCCGCGCACGTAGTGCAGCACCAGCATGACCACCGAGAACCGGGCCCGCTGGTCCAGCTGCGTGCCGCCGAGGGCGCGCAGCGCGGCGTCCAGCCAGGCGAGCTGGCCGGGGTCCATCGGCGGAGAGTTCACCAGCTGGACGATCCACGGATGCCGCAGGTAGACGCCGAACAGCTGGACGGCCCACCGGGTGAGTGAGCCGCGCCAGTCGGCCGGCGCCGTGTCGAACTCCGGCGGCGGGCCGGGCACAGCGTCCAGCATGAACAGCTGCAGGTCGTCCTTGCCGGCCACGTGCCGGTACAGCGACATGGGCGCGCAGCCGAGCCGTTCGGCGAGCCGGGCCATGGACAGCGCGGCCAGGCCCTCCTCGTCGGCGAGGGCGACGGCCGCCGCCACGATCCGCTCCAGGCTGAGCGCGGGCGTGCGTCCCCGCCCCTTCGGCTTGGCCCGCCCCCACAGCACGTTCAGCGCGTGCGGCAGCTCGTCTCTGATGTCGTCCGGCATTCCAGGGAGTTTATCAGTTTGCGTATGGCCTACGCTTTGCGTATATGATACGCAATAAGCGTATGACATACGCATCCACTCGACCGTCCTCCCTGGAGCCGTCATGCATACGACGATCGACAGTCCTCCGCCGGTACCGGCCCGCCGGCGTCCGTGGTGGCGGCGCCGCTGGACGGTGCCGCTCGGCCTGATCACGGCCGGGTTCCTCGCGTTCTCGCTGCCGCCGTACCTGACCGGGGACCCGTCGCTGTCCCGGGTGCCGCAGCCAGAGGGGTTCGGCCCGCACTACCCGCTGCTCGTGGCGCACGTGCTGTTCGCCTCGGTCGCCATGGTCACCGCGTTCTTCCAGGTGTGGCCGTGGTTCCGCCGGCGGCACCCGGTGTGGCACCGGCGCGCCGGGCGGGTCTACGTGTTCGCCGGGGTGCTGCCAGCCGGGCTGACCGGCCTGGTCATCGGGGCGCGCACCCCGTTCGGGCCGTTCCTCGCGGTCAGCGACGTACTCCTCGCCCTGCTGTGGCTCGCCTTCGCCGTGGCGGGCTGGCGCGCCGCCCGCGCCCGCCGGTACGTCGACCACCGGCGCTGGATGCTGCGCAGCACCGTGCTGACCTACTCCATCATCACCAACCGGGTGTGGACCGGGATCCTGATCATCGCCCTGTCCCCGCTGCAGGACACCGTCTTCCACGGCGACCCCGACCTGATGGCGTGGACGATCTCCGGACTGTCCGGCTGGCTCGGCTGGACGATCCCGCTGCTGGCCGTGGAGTGGTACCTGGAGCGCGAGGTGGCCCGCCGCGGCCGCCGCACCGCGCTCGCGACCTGATCCCGGAGGCCCGATCCCGGGCCGATGAACTCGACCAGGACGACGAGGTCGAGCCACTGCATGTGGTCCGCTTCGGGGCTCAGGTCGACGTTCAGGGCGTCACGTCGCCAGTCGACTGACTGCAACTCAAACCGCGACCTTGCCGGTCCCAGAAATCAGAAGAGCCCCCCTCGCTGAAGTCGCGAGAGGGGATCTGACCTGCGGAGGCTCGGGGATTTGAACCCCGGATGGGCTTAAGACCCAAACCGCATTAGCAGCTCGGATCTTGCCCGTCCCGATCCGTTCCACCTGGACCAACACCGCTCGGCGGTCCTCCTGGAACGGCCTGGTACGGCGGAGAACTGCAACTAGAACTGCAACTACGGCGGGAGGCGTTACCCCTCGTCGTCCTCGAACTCCCACTCTCCGAGCCGGCCGATCTTCGCGGCTAGCTCACTCCACGTCGGGGCCTCCAGAGCAGCCATCCGATCAGTCAACCATCTGACCACCTCGGGAGGGCGGAGCTCAGGAACGAAGAGCCAGTGACGACCGATGAGGAAGGGATGATGATGCAACCGCTCGGCGAGGGCGGACGGAGTGCAGACGGTGAGCTGTAACCGTTCCTCGCCCGGCTCGTCCTGCGGGCCGACGTACATCTCCAACAGCTCACAGGCATGGGCGGGATCACCGATACTCCGGCCACCTTCAAGATCAGGCCAGCGGAAGTCGCTCACTCGTGCTCGCATCATCCAATGATCACGCAATGGACCTGAGTGATGGTGGGCTACCAGCTTGGGAATTGCATGGATCATGCCTCGCAGGGCGGCTGACCTGGGCTTCGGTCGGGTCATGAGTGACCGTGGTTGACCCCTCGTCACCCTGCTTAATGGCCCGCTAATGGCCCGGCGGTCAGGCGCCGACCTGCGGCGGTACGCAATGCGCGCGGCTCGGCCCCTGCTCCGCTCCCGTCCTCCTCGTAGCTGCCGACCCCCAGGACGGGACCGCCGTGTCAAGGGTCAGCGAAGCTGATCGCCTAGCGACGCCGTAGGCGCCCTTGACTCGGCGGGCGCGGCCGGGACACTTGAGCAGCGAGGAGGACAAAGGGCCATCGGATTATGAGTGGGATTGATCTTGATGGGGGAGTGGGCTCCTGACCTGCGGCCCGGCGCTGCGTCGATCGTCGTCCATCGGCAGCGTTCCGCGTATGTGCCGGATCTTGAAATGCGCGCCCGCGCACGCCTTCGGCTGACTGATCTTCCCGTCTGCCTCGACCCACCGCGGAGCGGCAGCGGGCCGGCGACGGAGGGGCAAGCCCGTCTTCGCGTGTACGCGAGCCGGTCGCCGTTCCTCGGCCATCGGATGCCTACGGCCACAGACGGGCTTGAGCCGTAGGAGTCGGTCTGCTGGGCTTGCCTGGGTCGTGGCTGGCGGGACGATCAGGCTTCCACCTCAGCCAGCTACGGACCGGCTCATGCTCGGGCGATCATCCCGGAGCCGAGGCCCTCGCCGGAGGCATCTTCGGCGGGAAGGGCATCATGCGGCCGGACTATGCCGCGTAGCTTGGCTTCGCGATCGCCGTGAGGCGACTACTCCAACCACGCCAGTAATGAACAGGCTGATGGAGATAAAGAAGACGGGATTGACGAAGGCAGGAACCAGGTCGACGCGCTGGCCCTCGTACACGCATATGGGATTGCGCAGTGGCAGCAGGTGGGATGGCGCCGACGAGTAAGAGTGGCCAGGCCCAGCGATCATGCACAGATCCTCTGGGTCAGCGAGATAGAGCAGGCCACCTGAGAACAACCCTGCTCCGTAGGTCGCGAGTGCGACACAAATTCCGATGATGGCGAGTTTCGCCCACACCACTCGTGCTCGTTCCTGACGTCCTCGGACGCGGACGACGATGCTGTGGACCACCAACCCGATGGCCGCAGCAGCCGTCACTGGCGCTAAGAGGGGAAGGAACATGAGGAACAGGTAGAAGGATTCGGCCATAGCGCTTGACGCTATCGGCACGGGTCCGCTCTTGGTAGTGGCCGGGATGGGGGCCTGTAGCGCTTGGGGGCAGTGATTTAGCTGTGCGCTGGAGACGTGTGCATTCTCGTTGCTCCGCTGCCCGAGCTGCTGGCGGCCGGGACCGGCCCCCAGGCCGCATGCCCGGCCGCCGAGCGGGCGCAGGGCCGCGAGGCGGCGCGGAGCGCCGCCCTTGATCCCTAAAAGATCAATTCGGCAAGATGGGCCTTGCAGCGCTCGTAAGTGCGCGGCACTGAGCGTCGAACTGGTGGACGTCGCGTTGTCTGGCATGCAGCCGTGGACGCCTCTGAGGTATGACAGGTGGGTCCGCCTCTGTAACTCGGGTGATGCTTCTCATAGCATCCTCCAATGCATGAAGCATGCTTTGGCCAGGGATAGCTCGGTTCTCTCCCCTGTCAATACAGGCTCATCTTACCCTTGGTTATTAAGATCTCTCTTTTCGGGCCTGCCTTCGGTCGATACGTTCCGTGCGTGGCCGAGAGCAAGAAGAGGAAGAAAAAGGGATTCGTCGAAAAATACTGGGGCTACGTGCTGCTGATCGGGCTTATGGTGGCCTGGTGGGTGATGGACGACAGAGGAAAACTTGCTCCGTTCCTCATCCTGGGTTCGCTTCTTGCGATCTACTACTTCCTGTTTCGGGTGCCTCGCCCCTGTGGAGCGCAGGGCAGAGAGGGACCTTGCAGAAACAATGCATACGGCCTGATGGCAGGCTGCCAATTACAGCAGCACAAGCGGCAGAATATCTTCAAGCGATTAGGTTCGGAGAAGCTTCGCCGAATGAATCACGGCCTATGGATTTCCCCCAAAGAGGTCCTAGCGAGTATCGCGGGCCTAACATCCCTCATCTCCTGTATCGCAGCAATCGTTGCCCTGTTTCTCCCCAAGTAGCGGATAGGCCCGTGATAGAACCCTCTGTGTGGAGGAGCGACGGGATCGGTTGCGGGAGCTGGGGGAGCTGTTGCGGCGGCTTCGTAAGGATGCAGGGCTGACCGGTAAAGACCTGGCACAGCGGGCCGGGGTGGCTCAGCCGACTATCTCTCGGATGGAGACTGGGCGGCTGCTGCCGACTCCAGAGACGGTCGAGCGGGTATCCGCGGCGCTTAACCTCGACGAAGACAGGCGGCGTGAGTTGGACACGCTGCTGCTGCGACTGCGTGACGAGGTGTCCCGGTTGAAGAGTGGACTTGCCGGCCGAGAAGCGGCCAACGCCGCACGGGTTCGCTCGGCTCAATGGATGGCCGTGTTCTCCTCGGCAATGATTCCGCCGCTGTTGCAGACGGCCGAGTACGCCCGGCTCGCACTCTCGATCGGCCACGACGTGGACCAGGACGACGCGGCCAAGGCGGCGGCCGTACGGGTCGAGTCGCAGGCCGCAGTGTTCGAGCCTGGTCGGAAGTTCGCGTTCGTGCTGACGGAGGGCGCGGTGCGGACGTGGCCGGGATCGCCGTCGCTGATGCCGGCGCAGCTCGACCGGCTCGCCCAGGTGTCCACGCTTCCCCATGTGCGCCTGGGGGTCGTGCCCTGGAGCGTGGAAGCGCCGGCCTTCCCTCTCCACGGGTTCACGATCTACGACGGCGCGGTGAGCGTGGTCGAGAGCCTGACGGGTGATCTCACCCTGACGGAGTCCAGCGAGATCGACACGCATATGGACGTGTTCGAGGCGTTCGCGGCTGCCGCTGTATACGACGATGCCTTACGGGATCTTCTGGGGCAGATCGGGGCGGACTACCGCGCTCTCGCGAGCAAGTAGCCAGTCCTGGCGCATTTATACGTCGAATACCTTGAGTAGCTTCTAGCGTTGGTCATACGCTGCCGACATGGATGTATAGCCCCCTATACAACGGAGTACGCCCATGTCAGGCTGGCGAATGTCCCGCCACTTCCTCGGCTCCCCCGCCTCGATCACCGAAGCCCGCCGCTTCGTCACCACCTTCTTGAAGGGCTGGCCGTCCCTGGAATCGGCCGAACTCATCGTGAGCGAACTGGCCACCAACGCCGTACGGCACTCGGCCAGCGGCAGATTCGGCGGGCTGTTCATCGTCACCATCCGCGTCAACCACCGGCGGCTGTGGCTCGGCGTCGCCGACGAGGGCGGCCCCCGCTCCCCGGAACTGCTCCCCGCCTACGAAGAGGCCGAAGGCGGGCGCGGCCTCATGCTCGTCTCCACCCTCGCCACCGGCTGGGGCGTCCTGGGAGACCACAACGGCCGCACCGTGTGGGCCGTCCTCGACCCCGCCCCAGCCATGGCAGCGACCGGCAGATGAGCGACTGCGTCGCCCCACACCTGTCTCTGCCGCAACCCAACTGCCGCGAGCTGAAGTGGTTTGAGTTCGTGCCCGGCGACCGCTGCAGGGTGGTGGCGTGGACGTGTGACTGCACGGCCCGGTTCTACGAGCTGTACGAGATGGCCGGTGTCGGATTCATCCGCCGCACCATCCAGGGAACTCCGGTCTCGATCGTCGAGACGAACCGCTGGCCGCTCCGGCAGGCCCGCGCGGTCTGGGCGGACATCATGGCCGGACGGGCGAGATGAGTCCGCGAGGTGTCCCCAATCGGCGCTCCGCCATACGGGCAACAAATCCCAAAACGGGCGAAGTCATACCGTCTAGGGGGATCGACGGCATTCTGTCCAGGGGTCTAGACTCAGCGGAGTTCAACCCTGGGGGAGCAATGCCACCGAGCGACCTTGAGCGCATAGCCGCCATCGACGATCCGTACCTGCTGCTGCGGACCGCCACCGAACGGCTGAATGCCGCTCAGCAAGAGGTCACCGAACTTGCCCGGCTCCGCCGCCGCGTGATCCAAGAACTGCACGCGCAAGGCATGTCCTATGCGCAGATCGCCCAGGCGGCCGGGCTCACCCGTGGCCGGATCCACCAGATCCGCCACACCGGTCCAGCACCTGAGGGCGCGTTCCTCGGCACCGGCACCATCACCCTTGCCACCCCGCTCAAGCGCGAAGCCACCAACGCCCGCCCCGTCATCGCGATGGAAGACGTCGCAGCGGCCAAGCGGCTGGAAGACCTCGCCCGCGGCTTCGGCCTGTCGATGGAACTCGAACACGTCCCCCTCGGCGGCGAGATCGATCTGAATCGGCCCAACCTCATCGTGATCTGCGGTCCCAAGCTCTCCCCGGTCATGGGCGCGCTGTACGAATCCGATCCCGTCCTGGAGTGGGTCAAAGACGGCACCTGGACGCTCCGCGACACCCGCACCGGTACGACCTACCGGTCCGGCTCCGACAGCGAACCGGCCCGGCCGGTCGACTACGCGTACCTGGGGCGGCTGCCCCGGCCGGACGGCAAGGGCAACGTCCTGGTCTTCACCGGCATCCACCCACAGGGCACGCTCGGCGTGGTCCAGCTCATCACCACCGAGATCGCCACCCTGTGGGGCCAAGCCGGGGACGGGCTCTTCTCCACCGTGGTCGGCGTCGAATACGACCCACAGACAGGGGAACCGGTCACAGCGGAACTCGCCAGCCCGCTCTACCGCCACGAGGACACCTGATGCGCGTCGTCACCTTCGCCACCGAACCCGCATCCCCCGACCGGCCCAACGAAGACTTCATCGCCGCCACACCGGACGCCGTGGTCCTCCTCGACGGTGCGGGCACGCCTGCGGGCTCAGAATCCGGCTGCACGCATGGCGTGGCCTGGTACGCGCGGACCCTCGGCTCAACACTGATCGCGTCCCTGACCCAAAGCGCCGGCCCCCTGACCGGGATCCTGGCCGAAGGGATCAAGGCCACAACGTCTCTGCATGACTTCACCTGCGACGTCAACCACCCCGGCTCGCCCTCGGCAACCGTCGTCATACTCCGCCGTACCGGTGATGATCTGGACTATCTCGTCTTGGCCGACTCCGTCCTCGTGCTCGACGTGATCGGCACAGAGGATCCGATCACCATCACCGACGACCGGGAAGGACAGGTCGGCAAGCGCTACCGGACGACCATGGATGCCCTCGACTCCGGCACGCCCGATCACGCCGCCGCTCTGCGTGCGTACGTGGAAGCCATGCGGGCGCACCGCAACCACAACGGCGGATTCTGGGTCGCCTCATCCGACCCCCTCGCCGCCGAACAGGCCCTCACAGGAACACTGCCCGCTGACCAGATCCGTGCTGCTGCGCTCCTCAGCGACGGAGCATCCCGCCTCGTCGACCGCTTCGGCCTCGCAACCTGGCGGCAAGCCCTCGACATCCTCGACCAGGACGGCCCCGCCGAACTTATCCGCCAAGTCCGTGAGGCCGAACGCTCCGACGTTACTGGTTGGCGCTGGCCACGGGGCAAGACCTTCGACGACGCAACTGCGTTCCACGCCTTGCTGTAGTCCCCGTGCACAACTTCACCTGGGGCGTACTGCGGAAATCAGGGCTTGGGCGTCAGGTCGACGACCTGCAAGGTTTGCCGCTTCGCGGATTTGCTCATCCGTCATCGACCTAGCAAGTTGGATGGCTTCGTGAACACCATCACCATTGCCTGAGTCGAGCATCTTCAGGAACCAGCGGACGGCTTGGACAGCATTCGAGGCAGTTCCAAGCCCGTCGCGATACCGGCTGGCGGCTATGAACATCGCCCCTACGTGGCCGCTCTCTGCCGCCCGGACATACCACCACAGGGCTTCTTGATCATCGTTCATGGCGGCGAGCCAGTCTCCGACCACGGCGCTCGCCTCTTTCACCCCAAGTTCCGCAGCAGCCTGCATGAGCGGCATCACCTCTTCCGGCGGCATTCGATCGGTCACGTCCCCCTTGAGGTGGAGCATCGCCAGGTTGAACATCGCCAAGGGATCGCCAGCAGCGGCGGCGGCCTGAAACAGTTGCACGGCCTTCTCTAAATCCCGAGGAACGCCTGCACCGGTCACATAAAGATGGCCGAGTCCTCGTTGCCCGGCGGGATGCCCCTGATCTGCTGAGAGCGTCCAGAACATCAATGCAGCAGCAGGATCTTCATCGTGCTCCAACGCGATTCCACCGAGGACGCTCTGCGCTTCGGCATCGCCTTGGGCAGCCAATTCCAAGAGAGGATCTCGTAGGCGATCGAGCTGGATGCGGCCTTCCTCGCTGCCGCTATTCGCTGCGGAGAGGGCGCGATGCGCAGCTTCGATGATCTCCGTCATGCGAGTAATTCCAGCACGGGACGGCACCCCATGGGACACGCCATAGAGCTTGTGTTTACCCCCCTAGACAGTTGGGGTAGAACCGAGTTATCGTCATCCGCATAGCCCCCTAGACAGTTCTCGCACAGGGCGAGACTCAAGCCGAAGCGTCTAGGGGGGTCGACAGAGAAAGAGGTGTGCGACATGGCTCTACAGGGACCGATCCCGGTCACGTTCGACATGGTGTTCCCGCACGGCTGCTACCTGGTGGGCGAGGTCGAGGCGGTCAAGGACTTCGACGCCTCGACCAACGGCCGCTTCGTCCAGGCGCGCGACAAGCAGACGGGGGAGCTCGTCTGGCAGGTCGCGGTCATGGACGCCGACCCGACGCTCAAGCCATCGCAGAAGACGGTGGCGGTCAAGATCCTGGCCGCGGTTCAGCCCATTCCGCCGGCCCCGGTAGCGGGGGTGCCGTTCACGCCGGTGGAGTTCAACGCCGTCACGGTCACGCCGTACGTCAACAGCAACACCAACCGGCTGGCGTACTCGATCCGGGTCCGCGAAATGCGCGCCGTCCGGACGGGCAAGGCCGCCGCGAGCGCGAAGGACGCGGCGTGATGGCGCGGCGTACGGCTCACCCGGTGAGCACGATCAGCCTCAAGACGGGTCCGGGCGCCTCGGCGGTCAACCACCCGTACCCGCAGCGCTCCCCGGTGCTGGGGCTGGTCTTCGGCGGCGTGCAGGTGCTCGTCACCACCTCGGCCGGGGACCACGTCACGGCTGAGGACGTGGAGTTCGCTCGGTGCCTGGCGCGTGAGGCGGCCTGAGAGATGAAGCAGGGCCGCTGGAACTGGTCCTTCCGGCGGCCCCTGATCTCCCACACACGCGAATGCTTGAGAGAGGAAACCAAGCCTAATGTTCCGTAAGCTCCCCGGAGACGAGGCGCGTAACCTCGTCTCCACCACTCCCGATACCGCCGTCGTGTTTCGTCCGGCCGTCGTCCGCACACCGGCGTTCGTCACGATCGTGGTCTGGCTATCGCGCCTGGTCGCGGGCCTGATTCGCATCGTTTGGCGGCACCCGATCGCCGTTACCGTCCCGGCCGTGCCCGGCGTGATCTGGACGCTGTACGGCTGGCGCCCGGCCGTGGTCCTCGTAGGCCTCGTCACGCTGGCGGGCCTGTCCTGGGCCTCCCTGCACCGAGCCTCGTTTCGACGGGTCATCGGCTGGCGACTGCTCGCCTTCTGGCGGCGCATCTGGATCTACCGACGCCACTGGCAACCCGTAATGATCGTCTCCGGTCTCGGGCGGCACTTACGCGGCCGGGACTACCTACCCCGGCTGATGGGGGTCGAGTGCGACGGCTGGGCCGACCGCGTCACCGTGCGCATGTTGAACGGGCAGGCGGTCAAGGACTGGGCCGACCGTGCCGACCAGCTCGCCCACGGCTTCGGCTCCCGCACCTGCCGCGTTTCCATCGCGCGGGCTGGACGGCTCGTCCTGACCTTCCCTCGTCGTGACCCGCTCGCCGTGCCCCTGCCCGCCGCCCCCATCCCTGACGTGGTCTCGGTCGGGCCGGTCGAGATCGGCGCCCGTGAGGACGGCACACCGTACCGGCTCAAAGTCCACGGCACGCATGTCCTGATTGCGGGCGCGACCGGGGCCGGCAAGGGCTCGTTCCTGTGGTCGACGATCCGCGGCTTACTGCCTGCGATGCGGACGGGCCTGGTCGAACTGTGGGCGCTGGACCCGAAGCTGATGGAACTGTCGTTCGGCCGAGACCTCTTCACCCGGTATGCGGCCGACCCGGAGCAGTGCGCCGACCTGCTCGACCAAGCGGTCAAGGTCATGCAGGAACGCGCGGGCCGCTTCGCCGGACTCCAGCGCTCCCACATCCCGACAAATGCGGACCCGTTCGTCCTGGTCCTCGTCGACGAAGTGGCGTTCCTGACCGCCTACCAGTCCGACCGCACGCTCAAGCAGCGCATCACGGCCGCACTCGCCACGCTCACCACCCAGGGGCGCGCGGTCGGCCTCGGCGTCATGGCCGCGTTGCAGGACCCGCGCAAGGAGGTCATGAACATCCGCAACCTGTTCCCGGACAAGATCGCGCTTCGGCTCGATGAGTCCGAACAGGTCGACATGGTCCTCGGCGACGGCGCACGCGATAGAGGGGCGCTGGCCGACCACATCTCACCCATACCGGAGCTGGGCGCTGGGGTCGGATAGGTCCGGCTGGAAACCTCACCCGACCCCGTCCGGGTCCGGGCCGCGTACGTCTCCGACGAGGACATCCGCGTGATGGTCACTGACTTCGCGCCAGTGATGGAGGGCGAAGGTTGATGACCTGTACGTCACTTGCTTTCAACGGGGACGAAACGGTGAAGACGGAAACAGGTCCGTTCGTCGGGCTGAAAGTCTACGGACTCGACGTCATATCGACCGGGAGCGATGTCCAGGCTAATGGCTTCCGCTCCGAAGCCATCTTGTCGAGGTCGGTCAATCACAGCGTCCACGCCAGGCACCGCAGCGTCCAGGAGGACCAGAGGGCCGGAGACATCGAACCTCGGGCCTGCCTCCCACAGAGCACCCTTCGCGTCCTCCAGCGTTCGAGCTACATCCGTTCCGGGATCGGCATAAATCCATTGGACGAATGTCCGGCTTGCGGGCTGGAACGCGGTCGCTGCTGGTTCGTCTCCGAGGATGAGGGCCTGTGCACCTTGGCCGAAGCGAATCACGCCAACGAACTCGACAGTGCAGGCGCGTTCGTAATCTCCCTCGTATCCCGTCCAGGTTTCCAGGGCCTTCGACTCCATCACGGCCAATGGGCCTCCTGCCGACTCCGCCCAATTCATCAGTTTGAACCCCTTCCTCTGGGGGCGGTTGACGTCCCTCACGTAGGTGCGGCGATGAGATCACAGGCCGTGCGAGACATCAAGCGTCGTTGGTGGTGCGCAGCATGACCGCCATCGCTTACCTCCTCGACGGCCTGCGCTGCTCCGGCTGCGGAGTGCTCGACGTGCTTTGGCTCGACCCCGTACGCGGCCTGATCGAGTGCCACGAATGCGGACAGACCGCGCTCACCTCCCCCGAGATCGGAAAGGAGGACAGTTGACCGACACCACCGACGCCAACCCGGCCGGGGGAGACACCACGATCTCCCCCGACCCCACCTCCGACTCCTCGACCTCGGCCCGGCTCACCGGTCGGGCCACGCCCCGCGCGCTGCGCATGGCCCAACCACTCGCCCGCGAGGTTGTCGAAGAAATCGCTAAGCAGTACGGCGTGTGCATCCGCCCGATCGCCCTCCGGCGGCTCGACGTTCTCACCGGTCAGGCCGAAACCATTGACGTGCCATGCGGGGCAACCCTGGAAAGCAAGTGCCCGCCGTGTGCCAAGCGGAACCGGCAGCTTCGCATGGCCCAGTGCCGGGAGGGCTGGCACCTCGATCACGAGCCGGTCAACACCTCCGACGAGGCCGACGAGCATCAGCGCTACCTCGTCGAACTTCGAGCCGACGCCCAAGCCTGGCGAGACGACGCCGAAAAGGCCGGCGACGACACCACCGACCTGGACGCCGCGATAGCCGACCTCGATGACGAGATCAACCGGGCCGGAATGCGCGGCAACGTCCTCGGCCGAACCACTGGCAAGCGATCGCGCTCGACGAGGCGGCGGCAGGACGCCCCGGACCTGCCCAAGCGGACCATGAGCAACACTACGCTCGGCCGGACCTTCACCAGTGCGGACGGCAAGACCTTCCGACCGTCGATGTTCATCACGCTCACCCTGCCCTCATACGGGCGGGTTAGGAAGAACGGCGCCCCCGTCGACCCGGCCACGTATGACTACGCGCGTGCGGCTCGGGATGCGCTGCACTTCTCCAAGCTGGTGGACCGCTTCGTGCAGAACCTCCGCCGGGTCGCCGGGTTCGATGTCCAGTACTTCGCGGCCGTCGAACCTCAGAAGCGGCTCGCACCGCACCTACACATGGCGGTCCGGGGCCACCTGCCGCGTGCGGAGATCAAGCAGATAGCGGCGGCCACTTATCACCAGGTGTGGTCGCCGTCTGTCGACACCGTGAGATTCGAGGGGGACCACCTGCCGGTCTGGGAGGACGACGCCGGTTACCTTGACCCGGAAACCGGCGCGCTCCTGCCCACCTGGGAGGAAGCCCTCGACGAACTCGACCAGGACGACGACGCCGAACCGCTGCACGTGCTGACCTTCGGCCCACAGCTCGACGTCCAAGGCGTTCTCGCCGGGACCACGGACGCGGACACCTGCATCCGCTACCTGTCCAAGTACCTGACCAAGTCCATCGGGGACGCGATCGACCCGGAGGATTCCGCGCAACGGGAGCACGCGGAACGCCTCGGCAATGCCCTCCGCTACAAGCCGTGTTCGCCCACCTGCCCCAACTGGCTCCGATACGGAGTCCAGCCCAAGGGCGCCAAGCCGGGCATGATCCCCGGCCGATGCAGGGGCAAGGCGCACAAGCCCGAACACCTCGGCTACGCCGGACGGCGCGTGCTCGTCTCCCGGAAGTGGTCGAACAAGACCCTGACCGAGCACAAGCACGACCGCCGTACCTGGGTGCTGGAAGCCCTCGGCCTCCCCGACGCACCCATCGATCCGCACCGGTACGTCTGGCGGCCGGTCAAGCCTGGTGACCCCGGCCTCGACCCCATCGGCGTCCGGCTCCTGCGCTCGGTCCACGAACGCCAGCGATGGCGCAACCACCTGAACCAGCTCCAGGCCCAAGCAGACGGACAAGAACTTTCGGCAACTGAAGGGAGGGCGGCGTGATGGATCGGCTTTTCTACCGGCCCAAGGATGCGGCGGTCGTGCTCGGAATGAGCCGTACGGCGGTGTTCCGACTGATCAAGTCGGGCGAACTGCGCTCGGTCAAGTACGAGGGCTATCGCCTCGTCCCGGCCGAGGCCCTTCAGGAGTTCGCCCGTCACCTGCAAGAGGTGGCGTGATGGCCGACCGCAAGCCGAACGGCCGCTCCTCCATCTATCTCGGCAATGACGGCTACTGGCACGGCTGGGTCACCATCGGCATCAAGCCGGACGGCTCCCCCGATCGTCGCCACCGCATGGCGAAGACGGAAGCGGAGGTCACCCGTAGGGTTCGCGAACTGGAGGGCAAGCGAGAGGCCGGGCACGTCAGCAAGCCGGGCCGCATTCCCAACGTCGCGGAGTGGATGACGGAGTACCTCGACGTGATCTGTGATCGCCTCGTCGCCTCCGGAAAGATGGCGCCTCGGACGCTGGAGGACTACTGTTCCAAGACCCGGCACTGGATCATTCCGCTGCTCGGCCGTCATCGCCTCGACCGGCTCGCCCCTGAGCACCTGGACAAGGCGTACGCCACGATGCTCGAACAGGGACTCTCCTCCAGCACAGTTCTCAAGGTCCATCGCATCCTGTCGCGCGCGCTGAAGATCGCGATGCGCCGGGGCAAGGTCACGAAGAACGTCGCCACCCTGATTGACGCGCCCGTCGCCGCCGACCCTGACCTCGCACCGCTGACCCGCAACGAGGCACGGAAGATCCTGGAAGCCGCCAAGCCACGCAGGAACGCCGCCCGATGGTCCGTCGCGCTCTCCCTCGGCATCCGTCAGGGCGAAGCACTCGGCCTCCGCTGGTCCTTCGTCGATCTCCAAACAGGTGTGATCAAAGCCTGGTACCAGGCGCAGCGGTCCCCGTGGCGGCACGGCTGCGACAATCCCCACGAGTGCGGCAAGGAGTGGCACCGATGGCCGTGCAAGCCGCGGTGCAAAGACCACAGGCACGAACCCGGCTGTCCACAGGACTGCACGCGGCGCGGCCACGTCTGCCCGACGAGGACATGCCGCAAGGGATGCACCGGCCACGCCGACCGCTGCCCGAAGCGCACCGGCGGGGGCATCGTCTTTCGGCAACGCAAGGGCCGGAGCAGGTTGACCCTCCAGTGCCCGCCGGAGTTGCTGCCCGTCCTCCGCGAGCACAAGAAGCTCCAGGACGCTGAACGCGCGGAAGCCGGGGGCCTCTGGGAGGATCACGACCTGCTGTTCCCGACGAGGCGGGGCCGGCCGATGGAGCGTAGCGAGGACTACAAGATGTGGAAGGCACTGCTCAAGCAGGCCGGGGTCAGGGAAGCCCGTCTCCACGACGCCCGCCACACCGCCGGGACTCTCCTTGTGGAACAGGGCGTGCACATCCGCGTCGTTCAGGAGATCCTCGGCCACGCGCGGGTGACCACGACCGAGCGATACACCCATGTGGCAGGTGCGCTGATGCAGGACGCGAGCGAGCGCATGGGGGCAGCCCTCTGGGGCGAGTCCTGAGAGCAACTGCAACTAAAACTGCAACTACGGCGCCTGTGAAGATCCAAAGAGCCCCCCTCGCTGAAGTCGCGAGAGGGGCTCTGACCTGCGGAGGCTCGGGGATTTGAACCCCGGATGGGCTTAAGACCCAAACCGCATTAGCAGTGCGGCGCCATAGACCTGACTAGGCGAAGCCTCCTGGTTGCCGATCGGCTCAAGACAGAGTACCGGCGATTGTGCCAGCCAGCAAAGCGAAACCGGCCTTGATCGATCCCGACAGGCGACAGCGTGAGGAGGGTATGCCGGCAGGTGGACGACATCACCCCGCGATCACCCGTCGGCTGGGTCGCGATCCCGAACGCACAGCTCTTGTCCACAGCCTGTGGACAAGAGCTGTGCGTAAAGCTGGGGAACTCGCTCAGGCCTGCCGTACGGCTTCGCCCTCGATCTCAATCTTGACCTTCTTGCCGACCAGGACGCCACCGGTCTCGAGGGCCTGGTTGTAGGTCAGGCCGAAGTCCTCGCGGTCGATCTCGGTCTCGGCGCTGAAGCCGAAGATCTCCTGGCCCCACGGGTTCTGCGCGGCACCGCCGAACTCGACCTTGAGCTTGACCTCCTTGGTGACGTCACGGATCGTGAGGTCGCCGACGAGGACGAACTCGTCGTCGGAGTGGTCGGCCACCCGGGCGCTGCGGAAGATGATCTCCGGGAACTTCTCGGCGGAGAGGAAGTCGTCGCTGCGGAGGTGGTTGTCGCGGTCGCCGACGCCGGTGTGGATGCTCGCGGTCTTGAGCACGGCCTCGACGCCCGACTCCAGCGGGTTCTCGGCGATGACGATCTTGCCCTCGAACTCGGCGAAGTTGCCGCGGACCTTGCTGACCATCATGTGCTTGACGACGAATCCGACGCGCGTGTGCGCGATGTCCAGGGCGAAGGTCCCTGCCGTCGGAATCTTGATGCCTTCCCACTCACGGATGCTCATGCTGGCCTCCCGATGTACTTGCCGTGTGGATGTCTGAGCAAGCAATTGTCTACAGGAGGAATATTCCGCATGTCAAATAAGACGCGGTAGACTGCGCCGTATGAGCCCATTTGATGATCCCCGCCTCACCGCGATGGGCCTGCTCGCCGAGGTCATGTCGGGGATCTCCGGAAAGATGAGCCCCGCCCTCGCGGGTGCCGGTCTGTCCGACGCCGACTTCGAGACGCTGATCAGGCTCGCCCGCTCCCCTGAACACGGCCTTCGGATGAGCGACCTGGCGGCACAGACGTCGCTGTCCACCAGCGGGATCACCCGCGTGGTCGACCGGCTGGAGCGCGACAACCTCGTGATCCGCCGGGCCTGCCACAGCGACCGCCGCGCGTCGTACGCGGTCCTCACCGACGAGGGCAGGGACCGGCTGCTGAGCGTGCTTCCCCAGCACCTCGACGACATCGAGACGTGGTTCACCGGCCTGCTCACCCCCGAGCAGCTCACCGACTTCCTGACCACGCTCCGCCTCATCCGCGACGTCGTACGGCCCTGCGCCACGGCGGGGGTCACGGAGCCCGTCCAGGTCGAATGACCGGAGAAGCGGTCAGTTCAACGAAGGCTGGACGGCCATGTCCCCACGAAGCTTGGCCATCCCGCGTGACACCGTGCTCTTGACCGTTCCGATGCTGATCCCGAGGGCCTTGGCGATCTCGGGCTCGGTCATGTCCTCGTAGTAGCGCAGCACGATCGCGGTCCGCTGCCGCACCGGGAGCCGTTCGAGGGCCCGTTCCAGGTCCTCGTGGTGATGCCGTACGTCCTGCTGCAAGGGCACCTCGGGGAGCTCGTCGGAGGGATACTCCTGGAGCTTGCGCCGCCGCCACCACGAGATGTTGATGTTGACCATCGCCCGGCGCACGTACCCGTCGAGTGAGGAACGATCCTGGATCCGGTCCCAGGCGACATATGTCTTGGCCAGCGCGGCCTGCAGCAGGTCCTCGGCGTCTGAGGGGTTCCCGGTGAGCTGATGGGCGGCACGCAGGAGTGCCGGCCCGCGCGTCACGACGTACTCGCGGAACTCCTCATGATTCCCCATAAAACGATCACCGGTCCGGCCGTGGAGAGGCTGCTTCGTCGCCAGAATCGCAGTTGGGACCCGCGATCCGACTGAACCGTCATCCAGGTTTCGTACCGTCAAGTGCAAAGAGACGGCAGATCGGTGGCGGAGCGACACGGCGCTCATGGGCCCCGTTCGGTACCCGTCGGCCCGGGTTCACCGGGGTTCGGGAGACAAACAGCTTCCACCAAGTGGAGGAATATTGCTCCCGAATCCACCATCGGTCCCGAATACGTCTCTATCGGTCATCGGCGTCATGTGACGCTGGGTGGGTGAGAGTTCCGATGTCGCACGCACGGGTCGAGCGCCGGCACCTGCTGTCCGCGGCGGCCCTGGGCCGCGACGTCCAGACGCCCCGGCCGGCCGAGGACGACGACGGCACGGCGATCGACGCCGTGAGCGGCCAGATCGTCGACGCCACCACCCACCTCCTGGTGGTCGAGAACGACGACGGCCAGGAGGAACGTCTGGTCGTCGCCCCGTGGGCGACCGCCTGGCGCGGCGGCCCCGTCCCCCCGACCAGGTTGCCCATCGGCTCCCGTGTGATCATCAGGACGCGTGCGGGCCGGGTCGCCGACTGCGTGTGGGCGGACATGACCCGGATGACCGGGATCATCCTCGACGTCCGGGGCAGGCGTGACCTCACCGTCGAGATCGATGGCGGACCGCATCGGGGACGGCGCTCGATCGTGATCCCCTACCGGTCGACCGGCCGGATCCTGGTACGGCATCCACGGCTGGAGCCCGGATATCTCTTCGACGCCATCGGGACGATGCAGGACGGCGCCGCCGTGGCCCAGGTCCCCGCCACGTCGCAGCCTCCGTACCGGGCGGAGGCGCTGCCTCCCCCGCCTCCGGCGTTCGGCGGGACGCGGACCAGGATCTCCGGGACGGCCGTGTGGTCCGACTACACGGACCACGGCGCGGCCTATCCGATGCTGGAGAGCTCCGACACCGGCTGCGACCAGGGGGTGGTCTCCTGCGCCCGCCTGCCGTACCTCTCGCTGGGGTCGATGCTCTTCGTGCGCAATGTCTGCGCGCGGCGGTCGGGAACCGTTCCGATCGTGGGGTGCGGCTGCATGGCCGGTCATTTCTGCGACCGCTGCCTCGACTGCGACACGTCTCCGCGCGGCAGGATCGTGGAGCTGTCCGCGCTCTCGTACGTACGACTCGGTGGCGACCTGACCAAGGGCTGCTTCAACGCCCAGGTCGGATTGGGGTGAGGTGTGCTGATAACCGCGGCCGTGGCCGCCCTGCCCATCCTGACGCTGCTCCTGATCATGGGCGGCGTGGCCAAGCTGATCAGCGCCGGAGACGATGCCCGGCAGGGCGCGCTGAACCGGCTCGGCCCCGCCGTACTCGTGCCTGAGCGTTTCAGGAGAGCCGCCATGCTCTGCTGCGCGCTCGGCGAGTTCGCGTTGGTCGCCGGGCAACTCGTCGCCGACCTCGCCGTCGCCCGCTGGCTCACCGTCGTGTTCTTCACCATCTCGACGTACGTGCTGTGGGACCTGCGGCGCCGCCGTCCCGACGTGGGATGCGGCTGCTTCGGCGAGGTGAGCTCCGCCCCGGTCGGCCTACGGTCTGTCGCACGTACGGCCGTGCTCGCGGTGCTGGCCGCGGTGGTGGCGACGACCGACGTCGGCCCCGCCGAGGCCCTGTCCAGAGCATCCTGGACGGCCGCGGCCTGGGCCGCGTGCGGCCTCGCGCTGCTGCTGTCGCTCTCGCCCGAGGTCGAGGAGACCTTCTCCCGACTCCGCCACCGGGCCCCCTGCGAGGAACGGTCCATCCCCGCCGGCCGCGCCCTGTCGCGGCTCAGGTCGAGTACGGAATGGCGCGCGCACGCCGATGTGCTGGAGTCCGACGAGCCGTTCGACTCATGGCGCGAGCTGTGCTGGCGGTTCTTGGCGTTCCCCGGCCGGGGAGGCACGGAGGTGGTCTTCGCCGTCTATCTGAGTGGGCGGCGCCCGGCCGTCAGGGTGGCGGTCGTCGGCCAAGACGGCACCCTCGTCCAGCCGATACAGGAATCTATCGCTGTATCGGCCTGACACTAGACATCCGTAGATTTTCGAATGCGGGCAGGCGAATTCAGCTCTCTACGGCTCTCTAGCTTCCCCACTAGAAAGCCGTAGAGAGGTCAATGGCGGGGGTCGCTACAGCGGTTGCGCACGCAGGAACCTCCCGAAATGGGGCACGGTGAAGGCGATCACGCCACGCTCCGCGCTGTAGATCAGGCCCTTCTTGATGAGGCTGTCCCGTGCCGGTGACAGGCTCGACGGCTTGCGGCCGAGCACGTCGGCGACGTCGGCGGTGGGCACCGGGTCATCACCGAGCTGAGCCATCGCGTGCATGTAGTCACGCTCGGCCGGGGTGGCGCGCTCGTATCTGCTGCCGAAGAACCCGACCGCGAGCTCCTCCTCGGCCTCGGGCGCCGACACCTTGATGTCGTCGGCCGTGATCGGGCTCCGTGGGGCGAGATCCCAGGCGACCTTGCCGTACGCCTGGACGAAGTAGGGATAGCCGTCGGCCGCCTCGTAGAGGGCGTCGAGCGCCTCCGCGGTGAACTCGACGTCCTCACGCTCGGCGGGGGCGATGAGCGCGAGATCGGCGGCGTCCCGGTCCAGACGGTCGATCCGCGCGTACCGGAACAACCGCTCGGAGTAGCTCTTGCTCGCGGACAGGACGCCGGGGAGGTGCGGCAGCCCGGCGCCGACCACGATCAGCGGGCCGCCGTTCTGGGACAGCTCATGACACGCGGCGCAGAGTGCGGAGATGTCCGGAGCCTGCACGTCCTGCATCTCGTCGATGAACAGCGCGATGCCGACACCGAGATCGGTCGCGACGCCCGCGGCGTCGACGAACAGCTCGGTCAGGTCGATCTCCAGGTCGCCGGAGTCGGCCCGGCCGCGCGACGCGGGGACGTCGATGCCGGGTGACCAGTGGGAGGTGCCCTTGGCGGCGGCAGGGTCACGCATCGCGAAGGCCTTGAGCACGCCGAGGAACTCCTCGATGCGGTCAGGGGCGCGATGCCGGGGGGCCAGCTCGCGGATCGCCATGTGAAGGGCGGCGGCGACCGGGCGGCGGATCGACTGCTCCGGCCGCGCCTCGATCTTGCCGGTGCCCCACAGCCGCTGGATGGCCATCGACTTGAAGGTGTTGAGCAGGACGGTCTTGCCGACGCCACGAAGCCCGGTGAGCACCATGCTCCGCTCCGGGCGGCCGCGGGCCACCCGTTCCAGCACGACCTCGAACTGCTGCAGCTCACGATCGCGCCCGGCGAGCTCGGGTGGGCGCTGCCCCGCACCGGGGGCGTAGGGGTTACGCACGGGGTCCACGCTCTCGGACTTTATGACCGGATATAGCGGCCGTCGTAGATTTCCGTAGAAAGCGCTACGGCGTGTCGCTCCGGGCCGGAGCGGGACACATCGCCCCGAGGTGACCGGCGTCCGTTCCCGGGACGCCATCGGTGCCGCGAGCAACGCCATGGCACACCTCACCTGCAGACTCGGTGACCGAACCCCTGTTCGATCCGATGTCGAAGACTGTAGCGCTCCCTCGAACATGTGCGCGACGTCTTGCGAAAAAAGCCACCGCAAAGAAGGGACGCGCCGCGTCCGCTAGGTGAAGAAGCGCAGGACGATGGCGGCGACAGCGGCGATCACGATGAGGGCGAGATAGGCCAGGACCAGGCGGGTGTCGCGCAGGAGGCACTTGCTCCGCACGAGCCCGGCCCTTCGGGCCCGGACGTAACCCGCGAACCCGACGACGGCGAAGCCGAGCACCGCCAGCGGGCCCAGCAACCAGCCCAGCAGGGCCACCGTCGTGTAGACGCACAGCCGCAATGGATCGAACGGGGCGGCGCCCGGCCCTCTCCGGGCGCCGTGGACCGTGGATCCGCCCACCGTGAACCCGCCCGCCGTTTCGCCGCGCGCCGCGGACGCCTGGGCCGCGAGTGCCTCCTCGTACGCCACTCCGGTCAGCGGCGCCCTCCCCCGATCGGACGTCACGTGAGCTCCACCAGCGGGAACGGTGCGCCGGCGTCGACGGAGGCGACGGCGGACAGGCGCTGGCGGGCGAGCGCCGGCCACGCCTGGACCGCGCAGAAGGGCGCGCACTGGTCCTGGTCGGAGCGGGTGCCGACGTGCACGCAGCACTGGGTCAACCGCTCCTCGATCATGGTCGACATGTCCATGAACGGCTTGATCGTGATGCGGACCACGCGCTCCCCGAGCAGCCGCCGCAGGCGGCGCTTACGTCCGGGCAGCGCCGAGGACGCGAGGGTCAGCAGGGTGGACAGGCCGAGATCGCAGTTCTCGCAGATGTCGCGCCAGAGCTTGCCGACCTCGGGGTGGGACAGCGACGACTGCTCGGAGAGCAGCCCGAGGAGCGACTCCTGTACGGCGAGGCGCAGCTCACGCGGGATCTCCGAGTCGGCGATCCGGTTGGAGACCAGACCCAGGTTGTCCTTCAGCCGGTCGTGGCCGATGAGCGCGGTGAGCGACCGCCACTGTCCGGCGTCGTCCTTGATCATGTAACCGACCGAGCAGCAGTGCGGATGCGAGCACGGCAGCGCGGTCAGGTCACGCCAGGTGACCAGGCCGTCCGTCTGCGGGCCGAGCCGCTTCAGCACGCCCGTGTGGGTCAGCCGGTCCATCGGATCGATCAGCCCCGAACGGCCCGAGCCGAACTGGGGCTGGATGGACACCCCGCCGACGTACGGCGTGTCGAGCGCGAGCCGCACGACGTCGCCGATCTCACCGTCGTTCACGCCGAGGGCGCTGGTCATCACGAGCGTGGTGAAGATCTCTCGCTCGGAGAGCCGGTCGAGCGCCTGCGCCTTGAACCGCCGCAGGTCACCGCCCCGGTGGTGGCGGGACGCCTCCGCGCTGACGCCGTCGTACTGGAGGTAGATCTCGACCCGCTCCCGGTGCTCGGTCAGGAGGTCGAGCAGGGCGTCGTCCCTGGCTATGAGGACGCCGTTCGTGTTGATCAGGATCCGGGTTATGGACCGGGACACGAGTCGCCCGAGCAGCTCCGGCAGCGCGGGGTGCAGGGTCGGCTCGCCGCCGCTCAGCATGAGCACGTCGATGCGGCCGTTCTCGCGGGCGAGCCGCTGGTCGACGCTGGCCAGGATCTCCTCGACCGGCACCACACCGCGCAGATCGGGCGAGGACTCGGTGAAGCAGGTCGGGCAGCGGAGGTTGCAGGTCTCGGCGATGTCCTCCAGCAAAATGCAGGTGTGCTGGGTCTGCATCTCCGGGAGCCCGTGGAGGTACGCCTCGGGGATCGGGGCGAAGTTCCCCGCGACGTCGGGGATGTGGGCCTTCGTGGGAGCGGTCCATTCCTCCAGATAGGCGAGGATCTCCGGATCCTCGTCGTACATGGTACGGACCATGCCGTGCGTACGGCAGCCGCGTTCCAGATAGACCCGGTCGTTCCTGGCGGCCAGCCAGCCCGACAGCCGGGGGACCTGGTCGAGCGGGCGGTCCGGACGCTCGTCGTGGCAACGGGGGCAGAACGCGTTGACGTAGCGCAGGATGCGATCACCGCGCAGGGGCATGCCGCTCACAGGACACCGCCCGCGTAGATGGACGGGTTGATCCCGGTGCAGTATCCGACGGACACGATCGAGACCAGCGCCCAGCCGATCATGAGACCGAGGCCGAGCCCCTTGGACCACGGCCTGCGCAGGAAGACGAGCCCTGCGCCGCCGCCGAGCGCGAAGGCCGCCAGGATCAGCGCACCCGCGCCGATGATCGTACCCGCGTGGTCGCCGGTGTCCGCGAGGGTCAACGTGAGCAGGACGGCCGCGAAATTGACGACGATGAAGACCACCAGCCCGACGAAGGTCATGGCGACGACGACCCCCGTCGTGTTCTTCGGCGGCTGCGGTGGCGGCGGCCAGCCGTAGCCGGGGGGTGGCGGCCCGTACGGCCCCTGGGGGCCCTGGGGGCCCTGGGGGCCCTGGGGACCGGGTCCCTGCGGCTGGTGGTGCGGGGGCGGCTGGGGGCCGCTCCGGCTCGGGGTGCTGGGCTCCTGCTCGGAGCCCCGGTCGTCCCGGGGTTCGCCGGGAGGCTCGGGGGGAGTGGTCATGGCGTCTTCGGGCCCGGAGAGGCGCCTTCCTCCTGTCGCGTGTAGATCCGGCGGTCCGTCCTGTGTACCAGCATGTCGTAATAACCGTGGCGGTAGCCGTAAAGGATCCTGAAGAAGACGAGCGCGAGGCCGGGGACGAGGAACCACTGAGGCCGGGTCAGATCGAGCCAGACCGTCTCGTTCGCCCGGGTGAACTCGACGAGGAAGCGGAACACCGCGTACGCGCCGACGTACAGCGTGAACAGCTCGCCCGGCCGGCTGACCCGGTCACGCGCCCAGAGCAGGGCGAAGAAAGCGGCCAGCTGGAAGGCGACCTCGTACAGGAAGGACGGATGCATGGCCTGCCCGGCGAGGCACCCTGGGCACTCGGGGACGGTGGCAGGCGCGTGCACACCCCATGGGAGGCCGGTGGGACGCCCCGGCGCCTCGGTGAGGAAGCAGCCGATCCGGCCCACGGCCATGCCGAGCGCGACGGCGGGGGCGAACAGATCGCCTGTCTTGCCGCGATAGCCGATGATCCGCTTGGCGGTCAGCACGCCGGCGTAGGCGCCGGTGAGCCCGCCAAGAATGCTGCGGGAGCCGAACATCCACGCTTCGAGAAGGCTGGGGTTCAGGTGCGGGTCCAGGTGCTCGGCCCAGCCGGACAGGCGCATCCCGATCGCGCCGCCCACGAGCGCGCCGGTGACCGCGACCAGCGAGTCCTCGTGCAGTGTCCCCCTGCGGCGGGCCTCGAGGACGAAGACGACGGCCGCCACGACCACGCCGAGACCGACGAAGAAGCCGTGGGTGGGGACGGCCAGCCCGCCGAAGCGCAGCTCGGGAAGCACGATCGTCACCATAGCGGGGCACTCCGACGGTTCCGGCGCCCCATTGTCCGGTCCCGTGGCCGCGGCGGAGTTACCCTGACGTATGGCTACCACACATTTCCGCAGATCAGCGATAGTGATGTTGGCCATCGCCGGAGTGACGGCGTGCAGCGCCGAGGGGAAGTCGGCGATGTCCGCTCCGGTCATGGCCACGCCCACGGGAAGCGCCGCGGTGACTCCCTCACCGGCTTCGACAACGAGCCCGGGGGCGACAGCGAGCCCGGGGGCGACGGAGAAACCCTCTCCGTCGGGCCCGCCGCCGTTCTCGGCCAAGATCACCAAGGTTTCGCGAGACCAGGTGCGGTACTCCTGGCGGCAGGGATGCCCGGTTCCTCTGAACGGTCTGCGCATGATCACGATGCCCCACTGGGGGTTCGACGGCAAGGTGCACACCGGCAGGCTCGTCGTCAACCAGACCGTCGCCGACGACGTCGTGTCGGTCTTCAAGAAGCTGTACGGCTTCCGCTATCCGATCCGCAGGATGGAGCCGGTGGACGCCTACAAGGGCGACGACTACGCCTCGATCGACGCGGACAACACCTCGGCGTTCAACTGCCGGGCCGCCACGGGGACGACCAACTGGTCCGAGCACGCGTACGGCCAGGCGGTCGACCTCAACCCCCTCGAGAACCCGTACGTGTACGCGAACGGGTCGCACGCCCACCGCAACGCCGACGCGTACGTCAAGCGCCCGCTGCACAAGCCCGGAGTGATCAACGCGGGCGACCGGGTGGTCCGGGCCTTCGAGACGATCAGCTGGGGCTGGGGCGGCTACTGGTCCGGCGCCAAGGACTACCAGCACTTCTCCAAGAGCGGCAGGTAGTCGTCCCGCGCCGGGAATCGCACTGGTGCTAGCGGGACCGAGCGTGTCACGCTGACCCTCTGGTCCGACCTTCGGCCGGAGTTCGGCCAGACACTGAGGGAGCTGACACAGCCATGTGGCCAGGGGAGGCATCCTCATGAAAACGCGTACGCCCGCTCCTCCGGCCGAAGGGGCGGGCGTCTGTGCCGTGCTATGACAACTCGCGGTGCCCGGAGCCGCCGGGAACCGCGAGCGAGGGCTCACACGCTAACGGATGTGGCAGGAGGAACGGGAAGGAACGCTTACCACTCCATAACGATCAGCCATCGGGCCAGTCACGTTCCAACGGACCGGCCACGCCGCCCCATAGATCAATTGCTTTATCTGACGACAGCGTGACAGGAGAAGCACCAGATGTCTGGCTGGAACAATTCAGGTCCAATCGCCCAATTGTGGCCACCGGACCGCTTCGAAGTCCGCTGTGTGCGGCCGAGCCCCGAGTTTTCCTCCACCGATCGCTACCATTTCGCCAAGAACGCGCACGAAGCCGTGCTCCGGCTCAGGGACACCGGGCTGGTGACGCAGATGCAGGCCATCCGGATCGAGGACGGCGCCATCCTTTACGACCTGGCCTCCGGGACCAGCATCCCGGCCGAGCAGTGGTGAGTCTCTGACACGACAGGACGAGGGTCATGGCGGCTAAGGACGGGGACGGCTGGGCCCTCTGCGATCGCGGGCACCGGCATTGGGGGATCCACGGCGCGGCCGGCCTACTCGCCGTCCATCACACGCTGGACGGCATGCCGTACGTCCTGATGCAGAAACGCTCCTGGTGGAGCCATCACGGCGGCACATGGGGGCTTCCCGGCGGCGCCCGCGACAGCCACGAGGACGCGATCACCGGCGCGCTGCGCGAAGCCCACGAGGAGGCGGCGCTGACCGGTGACCTCCTCCGGGTCCAGGGCGTCTATCTCGACGACCACGGCGGCTGGTCGTTCCAGACCGTGATCGCCCAGGCCGAGGGCCTGCTCGACGCCTCCCCGGCGAACGGCGAGAGCTCCGACATGCGATGGATCGCGGCCGACGAGATCGCGGCGAGAAAGCTGCATCCCGGGTTCGCCGAGACCTGGCCCCGGATACGGCTCGCCCTCACCCCGCTCGTCGTCGTCGTGGACGCGGCCAACGTCATCGGCGCGCGAGCCGAGCACGGCTGGTGGAAGGACCGTGCCGGGGCGACCGCCCGGTTGATCGGTGAGCTCGGCACGCTCGCGGCGCACGGTCTGCGCCGTCCTCCGGACGGCCTGCCGGAACTCGCCCAGTGGTTCCCCCGGTTGACCGTCGTGGTCGAAGGGGCGGCGCGGGGAGCCATCGGAGGCCCTGCCGTACCGGCTGTTTCAGAGGGGGCAACCGGCGTCTCTTCGGTGCCGGAGGCCGCATCTGAGGTGTCGGAGATCTCGGCGGTCTCCAACGTCTCGGGAGTCACGGTGGTCCAGGCTTCGGGCAGTGGGGACGACGCGATCGTGGCCCTGGTACGCGACACGATGCCCTGGGAGAAGATGCTCGTCGTCACGGCGGACCGCGAACTCCGCCGTCGGGTGGAGGCCCTCGGGGCGTCGTTCACCGGTCCCCGCTGGCTGCTGAACCAACTCTGACGGGTGGAGGCCCTCGGCGCGTCGTTCACCGGAGCCCGCTGGTGCCGGCTGAACCGGGTCCGAACCGGGGGCCGAGCCGCTTCGAACCGGGCGGGAACAGCTCGTGGACACGCCACTGATCCGGCCCTGTGGCCCCGCACCGAGCCGCGAACTCCGCCGGATGGACACCGGGCCGGCCGCCCAGGACGAACCGGAACCCGGTTATCCACAGGGCCGGCCGACGGGCGCCGGAGGTCTGCCAGGATGACCTCATGTCCGACCGGGCCCTGGCCGACGCACCAACGGAATTGCCGCCCTCCGAGTGGGGGCGCAGGTCCGCGGCGCCTCCTGCGACGCCGTGGATCTTCGCCGCCATCGTCGTCCTGCTGGTCGCGGGCCGGTTCGTCCTGACTCCTCTGCTGGCGTTCCCCTCGCTCCAGACCTGGGCGACGATCTTCGTGGCGATCTCCGTCCAGGCACTGCCGTTCCTCGTCTTCGGCGTGCTGCTGTCGGCCGCGATCACGGCCTTCGTGCCGGCCTCGTTCTGGACCCGTGCCCTCCCCCGGCATCCGTACGCCGCCGTTCCCGTGGCGGGGGCGGCGGGCGCGGTCCTTCCCGGGTGCGAGTGCGCGTCCGTCCCGGTGGCCTCGGGCCTGATGTCGAGGGGCGTCACGCCCGCGGCCGCGCTGGCGTTCCTGCTCGCCTCACCCGCGATCAACCCGGTGGTCGTGGTGTCCACCGCGGTCGCGTTCCCCGGCCAGCCGATGATGGCCGTCGCGCGGTTCGCCGCCTCCCTCATCGTGGCCGTCCTCGTCGGGTGGCTCTGGCTGCGCTTCGGCCGCTCCACCTGGTTGCGCGTCCCCACCCGTACGGCTGCCGCCGGTTCGAAATGGGAGGCGTTCCGGGAGGCCGCGCAGCATGATCTGCTCCACGCCGGGGGCTTCCTGGTCGTCGGTGGAATGACCGCGGCCACGTTGAACGTCGTGGTGCCGCGCTCCTGGCTGACCACGGTGGCGGACGTGCCGTTGCTGTCCATCGTGGTGCTCGCGCTGCTCGCCGTCCTGTTGTCGATCTGCTCGGAGGCGGACGCCTTCGTGGCGGCGTCGCTGACGGCGTTCTCCCCTACCGCACGGCTGGCCTTCCTGGTGGTCGGGCCGATGGTGGACCTGAAACTGATCGCTCTCCAGATCGGGACGTTCGGACGGGCGTTCGCGGCCCGGTTCGTCCCCCTGACGTTCATATTGGCGGTGCTGGTGAGCATGGCCGTCGGAGGCGTCCTGCTGTGAACCGGATGTCGCAGAGCCTGGTGATGGTGTTCCTCGGCGGAGCCGTGCTGCGGATCACCGTGTTCTCCACGACCTATCTCAACTATGTGAAACCCGGGTTCCGCCCGTTCCTGATCGCGGCGGGCGCCGTGGTGCTGGCGCTCGGGGTCATCGGCCTGATCCAGGAGTGGCGCAAGCCGCACCTCACCGGCCCGGACCACCACCCGGACGGCGGCCATGATGAACACCGCGGCCACGATGAACACGGCAAGCACGGCGGACACGATCACTCGCACGGTCCGCGGGTGGCGTGGCTGCTCTGCCTGCCGGTGTTCGCGATCTTTCTCATCGCCCCGCCCGCGCTCGGGGCGTTCGCCGCCCGCTCCGAGGAGCCTCCGCCGCGGCCGCCGATCACCGCGGAGACCTACAGCGCCCTCGCCGGGGACACGGTGACCGCGATGCCGATCGGGGAGTTCATCGGCCGGGCCTGGGCGGACTCGACCTACTCCCTCACGGGGAAGCGGGTCCGGCTCACCGGGTTCGTGGTGCCGTCCGCGAAGAAGAACCGGTGGTATGTCACGCGCATCCAGATGAACTGCTGCGCCGCCGACGGCATCCCGCTGAAGGTGGCCGTCCTCAAGGCTGCCCGGCCGCCGGTGGACAGCTGGGTGGAGGTCACCGGCACGTGGGTGCGCCCCACGTCCGACAGGATTCCCAACGGGATGGTCGCCCCCGAGCTCGTGGCCACCGACGTCACCGAGATTCCCCAGCCCGTGGAGCCTTATGAGTGAGGACCGCGGGGCGCCGCGCCGAACGTGGGGAACGATCAGCCGAGGGCGACCATCACAGGGGTGAACAGGCGAGCTCGGTCCCCGGGGAGTTCCTCGCCGTACTCCATGATCGTGGTGGAGAAGCCGTGGGTCAGACCGTGCTCCATCGCCCAGGCGACCAGCTCGGGCCTGCCTGTGTCGATGTCGACGCGCACCCGCCCCTCGACCTCGGAGGCCAGATCGGAGAGCAGTTCCAGCGCGATGTCCGCGTCCTGCGCGATCACAGGTCCGAGGACCGTGTCGCTCACGTTGCGCCAGGCACCGCCGAACCCGGCCGGCCCGCCGGGGCCGTCGACCACGCGGAACTGCTCCCAGAACGACCGCAACCGGGTCAGCAACTCGACGCGTGGCGCACCGAAGACCTCGGCGTCCAGAGCGAGGATCGCCGGCAGATCCGAGGGTGTCGCGGGCCGGGACGACCCTCGGCGCAGCCCCACCGCCTGTCCCGTATAGGTGGCGCACTCGCCGACCGGCCGGAAGCCCTGCCTCTCATACATCGGCCGCCCGTACGCGGTGGCGGTCAGCCAGGCGCTCGACGTGCCCGATCGGTCCAGCGCGTACCGCAACAGGCCGCCGCCGAGTCCACGGCGTTCGTGCCGCTTGGCGACGAGCATCATGCCGATGGCGGTGACCTTCCGGCCGAAGCGGGTGGCCACGACCGTCGCGGCCAGCCCACCGTCGGGATCGTCGATCCCGTAGACGTCGCCGACCTCGAACAGCAACCGCCACTTGCGCTCCTCGGGCGACCACTCGCGGTCCTCGCCCAGGCGCAGGCACGCAGGCAGGTCACCGACATCGAGGACGCGTACGGCGGAGCCGGCGATCAGCTGGTCGGTCACGTGGTTCCTTCGGGTCGGAGTGGATCCGGTGAGAGGACGACGGTCGTGATCGGCGGGGTCGAGTGACGAACCGGTCCGGCCGAGCGTCGGGCGCCTGAAATCCTGCCGTGCGTCCACCAGCGGTTCAAACGGTTTTAGCCCGGCCTTCGGCTTCGCCGCGCGATTTCCGGTGTGCTTGGATCACAGAGCATGAGCTTGGCATCGACAACGTACGGCGACGGTTTCCCCCTTGTCTGCCTGTCCTGGTTCGGGCTGGACGGCGACGCCATGGCGGCGGCGATGGAACCCGCCCTGACTGACACGATCGCCCTGCGCCGGTTCTATCCGGATCTGCCGGGGCATGGCCGGTCGCCGGGCGGCCCCGAGAATTCCGACGGAGTCGTGGACGCCGTGCTGGAGTTCGTCGACGCGCGGATCGGCTCCGAGAGGTTCCTGCTCGCCGGTTGCTCCTACGGGGGATACATCGCCGCCGCGGTCACCCGCCGACGCCCGGAACAGGTGGCCGGCCTTCTGTTGGTCTGCTCAGGAGTGAAGATCGGGAGGGGAGATCGGGATCTTCCCGAGCTTCCGGACCGTGCCGACCCCGACGGGTGGCTGTCGGGCGTGCCCGCCGACCTGCGCGACCATCTCTCCCTGGCGCTCGGCAACCGGGACCGCGAGGTCGCCGAGCGCGTGGCCGCCGTACTCGCCTCCTCGGCCACAGGCGACGACGCTTACCAGGCGCGGCTCCAGGCGACGGGTTATCCGGTCTCCGACGAGGGCGCCGACGCGATTTACTCGGGCCCCACGAGCCTCGTCAACGGGCGGCAGGACCGGATCGGCGGATACGCCGACCAGTTCCGTGCCTTGCCGTCCTATCCGTACGCGACCTTCAGCGCGTTGACCGATGCGGGACATTACGTGCCGTTCGAACAAGCTCGGGTTTTCCGTGACCTCACGCGGGAATGGCTCGCGCGCTGTGACGTCGACCGGTGACGCCCACCGCCACAGAGGGACCACAGAAGATCTAGGCGCTCCATCCAGTGCGTCGCGTTTCCCATCAAGGTCCAGCGGTAGGGCCGAGGAGGACAGCGAAGGACGGAGGAGAAGATGATCAGGCAGGAGCAGATTCCGCAGGTACTGGACATCCCGGTCCAGGGCACCGGCGGACAGAAGCTCGGCGAGGTCAAACACGTCTTCCTCGACGACGACACGGGGCAGCCGGAATGGCTGTGCGTGAAGACCGGGCTGTTCGGCATGAACGAGACGTTCGTTCCGATCCGCAACGCGGACCTGGTCGAAGACCATGTAGAGGTCCCGTACGACAAGGAACGTGTCAAGGGCGCTCCGAACGTCGACGTCGACGCCGGCGGGCATCTGTCCGTGGAGCAGGAACGTGAGCTCTACCGCTACTACGACATGAACTGGGACGCGTCCTGGGATCAGGCCAACCGGCCCGGCCAGGGCTGGGCGCACACCGGCGGCCAGCAGGAACGCGAGCGCCTGGGCGGACTGCCCGGCGAGCCCACGCCTTCGGGCCAGACGGGCCGCCCGGGAGAGACAGGCCGCCCGGGCGAGACAGGGGCCGGCCACAGGAGAGAGTCGCTGGGCACCCGCCTGCGCAGATACCTGACACCGGAACAGTCGCGCAAGGAGAGTCCCGGCGCCAAGCGCGACGACTTCGGCGACACCGGCCAGTCCGGACGTCCGCGCTAGAACCACAGAACCACGCCGACCGGTGGAACCGCGCCGCTTCCCAGGCGGACGTTCCCGGTACGGCATCAGCCGGCACAGGTTCGGAGGTCCGCCCTCCGGACCTGTGCCGCACCACACGTACGCGCGACTGGTCGCGGTGCCGTTCGTCGTCGTCACGCAGGCGTTGACCTCGTCGGCGCTTCCGACCCACAGCCTCCGCTGATCGGGATAGGTGAACCGGATGAGATAGTTCGTCATCGGGCCGCCCATGAGAGTGCACCCTCCAAGGTCCGCACCCACCGGCAGGTAGGCGAGGTCGCGCGCCATCTGTCCGGCGCCGTCGGTCAGGATCCGGCTCCCGGCGAGACGCTCGTTCCCCGGACGCGTGTTGCTGCCCGGATACGCGCAGATCATCACCTCGCTCGGTGTGCCGGGCACCAGCGACTCCTCGACTCCGGGAAGGTCCGCCGCGGCGGGCACCCAATCACCGAAACCGAAACCGTCTGCGTCTCCGCCCCATCGCTCCGGGCACGCCACCGGCACGGGAAGCGCTTCTCTCCACGGCTGCCAGATCAGTACGGCCGCCGCCGCGAGAGTCACGGCGGCGACCGGGACCAGCCGCTTCGTCCACCGTTTTGTGGGCATCCGGCGTGTCAACGACTCAGGTGCGTCGGAGCGCAGGGCGACAACTCGAAGGCGACGTGAAAACGACCGACGCAGACCGATGGACGCTCTTTCTCCGTGGCTGCCGGCACGTACTCGTCGAGCGCGGCCCGGTCGCCGTTCATCGAGAACCGGATCCGCCCATTGTCAAGACACGTGTCACCATAAGGCCGTCATTATGCTGTATCGGAACAGACATAGCATGATCATGCTCGATTACGCGATGGAGCGACACGGAAAATCCGGGCAATTTACCCGATCTCGCCTCCGGCCGAACCGGAACATGCCATCATCACGAACGGATCAGGCAGTCCGGTGTGACGTGAGGAGAGTCCACATGGGCAATGTCGGCCCCCTAGAACTCGCCATCTTCGGAATCATCCTGCTGGTCATCTTCGGCCTTACCGTCGGCCTTCTCGTTCTCGCCATCAGGCTCGCGATCCGCGCCGGCCGGAAAAGGTGATCTCGGCCGCCTCGGCTCCCGTCTCATCTGATCGCGCGCGATAGCCTTCGGACCCATGTCGTACGACGTCTGGGTCCATGGGCCGGGTGACGGGGCAGGCGGGCGGGGCACAACTGCTCGGGTTACCGTTTCTCGCGCAACTGCCCGGCGAAAACCTCACGGTCCCGCATGAGGAACTGACCGCTTTCTCGACCGAGCTGAACACGCTCGTCGCCCATTGGGTCGAGACGATTCATGACGACGATCACGTCGATGAGCGGGACGCCGGCGTTCCTCTCCTGACAAACTGCTCGCCCGGATGGACCTCCTGCGGGAGGCGGTACGCGTCGCCGAGGTGACCGGCGGCCATATCTCTATCTGATCCGAACCACGGGAATGGCGGCGCGTGTTCGGGATCGCCCCCGAAGGCCGATCCCGAACACGCGCCGCTCACTCGTTCCCGGCTATCCCGTCTTGGCGAGGATGGCCTTGGTCATCGCGTTGAGACCGATCAGGTTGAAGGGCTGGCCGAGGGTGCGCATGAGCGAGTTCTGGGACGGACGATAGATGCCGGACGAGTAACCGCTGGCGCCCGCGTAGACACCGATCACGCCACCGTCAGGAGTGGCCTGCCCCAGGTACTGGTACCACTTGCGCTTGCCCGACGTGAGCTGCGCGGCGGTGTAGATGGTCGCGTTGGCCGCCGAAGGCTCGGAGCCGCGGTAGCGACCGTAGCCGTCCTCGTACTCGTCGGTGAGGCCGGCCATCGAATGGCCGAGTTCGTGGACGACGATCTGGCCGGCGCTCGCGTTGCCGCCGGCTGCGGTGGCGACAGTGCCGCCCGCTCCGCCGTACTTGGTGGTGTTCCCGAGTGCCACCACCTGATCGACCGCGGGAGCGTTGGCGGCGTACGCCAGGGCGGTGGACTCGTTCACGCACAGCAGGCGCTCGATCGACCCGCACCAGAAGTACATCCCGAGCGCCGTGTTCTTGCTCACGCCCTGGGTGGGGTCGTTGTCGACGCCGGAGTCGGTGGAGATGACGTCGACCATCCAGACGTTGAAGGAGTCCTTGTACGTCTTGAACGGCTCGACGCTGGTCATGACGGCCCACTGGCTCGCGGCATGGGCGTGGAACGTGGCGAGTTCCGACGAGGTGTACCCGTCGCCGACGAAGACCAGGTCGAAGCGCTGGGAGGAAGGGCCCGTCTGCTGAAGGGCGGTGACGTTCGCCGGCGGCGGCGCGGCGAACGTCGTGATGGATTCCTCCCGTTTCGGGATGTCGACTCGGCCGATCTTCCCGTCGGGGGAGAAGACCTCCACCGATTCCGTGGATGTCGGGCGGGGCGGCGGGGTGTCGGCGGACGCCGGAGTTCCGACGGCGACGACGGTGGCGGCGGTCAGCACGCTCAAGGCGAGTCTGAGGGGATGGCGCACAACGTCTCCTTGGGGGGTGGGCGTGGCGTTTCGACCCCAGAGTGAGCGCTCGTTCGAATCGAAGGTAATCTCGCTTCGCGATAACCCCCCAGCTATAACGGATTTCTTCTCATGCCCGGCTCTCGGGCGGAGTTCGCGCGATCAGGCGAAGTCACGACTAACCGTGGAGACGGATCCGGTGCCTCGCCTATGGGCAGCAGGCAGGGAAATTGCATCGGAAGAGCGCGACAGATCCGCTCACGCTCAGTGCGGCGCGTCGATCGCCGTACACCGGCAAACACCGTGACAGGAAGCGCGGCGTGTCACCGCCGCCGATCAGGCGGGACCGTTTTCGGGCAGGACCGTTTCTTTGGCGAACGGCTGCGACCGTGTCGAACTCACGCACAGAATTCGTTGTCGGACCGTTCGGCGACACAACCGTACTTTCCATGGGACCGACCGTCGTCTACGGGACGCCATATTGTTCGACGGACTGTGCCGGACCTGTCCGAACTCATCTCCTCGGCCACGGGGACGACCGTCCTGACCGCGACGGGATCCCCGTCATTCGGTCGACAGAAAGGGTCAGGAATCTCCCCGGCGGAGACGCCCGCTCCAAATGACCGCAGGAACGGAACGCAGCGGAATTCAGCGGGCCGTCAGGCGGCCGGGGATGGTCAGCGACCATACCCGCGATCAGCGATCTCGCCCCGATCTCCGGCACCAGGCTCAGGGCGATGACAGGATCGAATGCCCATATCCTTGATCGCGTCGGAGACGACGTGATCCGTATCGTGCTCCTGACCTGGCCGAGTGCCGCGGTCGATCCAGATCGTGCGTGGGCCTGTGGCATGCCCGCCCGCCCTGTCGGGCGGTGAGGTCGTTTCCGATCGTCCAACCTCCACCGTTGAGAGTCACGCCACGGCGTGTGGCCATGCTCGCGATGGGACCGAGCCTGGATTTCGGATGACCATAATCGCCGGGAGCATCGTCGGGTGCGTCTGCTCGATCTGCTCTTTGTCCTGCTCACAACGCAGACCCGGGCGAGCAGCAGGTGATCGCGCAAGGCCGTGTCGGGGCCCACAGAACCCGACCGATATTCTCTCGAAAGATCGGAAGGTGGACGATGAGTCTTGGCGAGTTGATCGTGCCCAATGGCGTGGAGCAGGTCATCGGTTCGGAGGAGCTCTTCTTCTCCACGACCGACCGGCACGGGTTGGTCCGCAGTGGCAACTCGATGTTCGTCCGGACCTCCCGGTTCTCCCTCGATGAGCTCACCGGGGCACCGCACAACATCGTGCGCCACCCCGACATGCCGGCCGGCGTCTTCCGGTTGATGTGGGACCGCCTGCTCACCGGCCGCCCGGCGGGGGCCTACGTCCAGAACCTGGCGAAGGACGGCAGCCACTACTGGGTTTTCGCCACCATGACGCCCTCGTCAGACGGCTTCCTGTCGGTACGGATGGCGCCGCGGACCGAACTGTTCGAGGCGGTCAAGCGCGTCTACAAGTACGTGGCCGACATCGAGTACGAGGCGGCCAAACGCAACGGGATGAACCGGCGCGATGTGGCGCAGCTCGGCATGGAGCAGATCGAACAGCTGCTGGGCGAGCTCGGGTTCGACTCACACGACGAGTTCCTCACCGAGGCGCTGACCACCGAGGTCGCGGCGCGCGGCCGGCTGGCTTCCGCGACCTACGCCCGCCCCCGGGCCCAGGGACCGATCGCGGAGGTGCTGGCCGGCGCGGGAGCCCTGGAAACGATGCTGACCGACCTGGTGGAGCGGCTGGAGAGCTACCGGGAGTTCAGCGAGCGGCTCATAGGGTCGTCCACCCAGGTCCTCGACGTCGCCCGTCGACTCGACGGCACGGTCGCCAAGGCCCAGGACGCCTCCGCGGTGGTCGCCGACACCGCGCCGGTGCTGGGCAACGTCGCCCGGGTGATGGCCACGCCGACGCACACCGCCGTGGTCACGCTGGAGCGGCTGGTGCCCCGGCTCGCCGCGCTTCGCTCATACGTCTCGGACCTGCGGTTCCGGATCGCGTTGGCGAGCCTGCACAACGACATGGTCGCCGCGTTCGCGGCCGAGGTCGTGGACGGCATCGCGCCGCCGACCTCGCTGCGCGAGGTGCCCCAACTCTGCGACGCCGTACACGAGAGCGTGCTGGAGATGTCGGCCAGGGCACAGCAGGTGAACCAGGCACTGCGCGACGTGGTCTCCGACGTCGCCGAAGCGGGCGAGCGGCTGGCCGAGTTCCGCAGGTTCCTTGGGAAGTGGCGGATCCTCGTGCTGCGTCACCGGGTCGAGAGCGTGCTCGGTGACCTGATTCAGCCGATCGACGAGGAGTTCGCCGCGAGCTGGGACGGCATGGACATGCTGCACGCGTTGGGCCGGGAGTTCGAGAGCTCAGCCGTGCCTTTCGACGTCCAGGCCCTGGAATCCCAGGTGGCCAGGATCCGGACCGCCGCCACCCGCGACATCTCCTGAGCCGGGCCCACGAGACGCTTCGTGAGGCGGGGCGGCCCTGGATTCGGCCTCGCCGCTCCGGGCTTCCGCCTCCCATCGCTTGACCGGCCACCTCCGCCGTCGGGCATCATGCCGGACATGTGGATCATCCGATTCCTCGCCATCGGGCTTCTCAGCGGGATCGCGCTGGTTCCGCTTCTATGGCTCCAACGAGGTGACGGCTTCGATCACGTACGGCTGGCCGCGCTGATGGGTCTGGACATCGGCCAGTTCCTCACCGTTCCGCTCATGCTGGTGTTCGGCGCCTGGAGGGCCAGCCCCTGGAGCAAGCGGCCCCGCCCGGCGCCTCCCGGCTTCGTTCTGGGAGGCATCACCTCCGCGTTCGGGGCTCTGGTCATGACGCAGGCGGCGGCCGCGGAACGATGGGTCGAGGGCAGCCCCTCTGGAGTCGGCGATCCGGACGGCGAAGCCGTCATAGCGATGCTCGCCACGCTTTCGGGAGGCGTCACCCTGATCATCGGCATCGCCATCCTGATCAGTCGTGGCATGCGCGTCAGGGATTCCCGGAAGGTGGGCGGCTCAGACGGCCATAGCCCTCCGTCGCCCGGCCTCCGATCCACTCGCCGTCGCCACGGTTCGGCACAATGACTGACGTGCGAGTCGGATTGCTCGGACCGTTCGAGGTCCGAAACCGCGATGGGTCCGTGGTGGAGGTTCCTGGGGTTCGGCTGCGCGCACTGTTTGCTGCACTCGCCCTCGAACCTGGCCGGATCGTCACGCGTGCGAGGCTGGTGGACTGGATTTGGGGGCCACGGCCGCCCGCGGACGAAGTGAACGCCTTGCAGGCGCTGGTGTCCAGACTGCGCAGGGTGTTGCCAGACGGTGTGATCGAGGCGGATTCCGGCGGGTACCGGCTGGCCGTGGCTCCTGATGCCGTGGACGTGTGCCGGTTCGAGCACCTGGTCGGCCAGGCCCGTACCGCCGAGCCTGCGGCGCGGGCGGATCAGCTGCGCTCGGCCTTGGCATTGTGGCGCGGTACGGCCATGGCGGACATCGCACTGGAAGGCAGCGATGCGTTCGACGCCGCGGTCACGCGTCTGGACGAACTCCACGTTGCCGCGCTCGGGGATCGGGTGGATGCAGATATTCGCCTCGGGCGTGGCTCGGAGTTGGTCTCCGAGCTGACCGAGCTGGTCGCCACGTATCCGCTGCGTGAGGGGTTCGTGGCGGCCTTGATGCGAGCGCTCGCCGAGGCGGGGCGTGGGACCGAGGCGTTGACCGTGTACCAGCGGACGCGCGAGCGGATCGCCGAGGAGCTGGGCGCCGATCCGTCGGCCGAGCTTTCCGCGTTGCACACCGCGTTGCTCCGGGGCGAGTTGGGCGAGCGGGCGGAGAACCGCAGGACGAACCTGCGCGCTGAGCTGACGAGTTTCGTCGGCACGGCCGATGACATCGCCGCGGTCGCCGATATGGCCATCAAGCACCGGCTGGTCACCTTGACGGGGCCGGGCGGCTCCGGCAAGACCCGGCTGGCCACCGAGACCGCGCGGACGATGCTCGCCGAACTGCCGGACGGGGCGTGGCTGGTCGAACTGGCCTCGGTCCGGGCCGGCGGTGACCTGGCGCAGGCCGCCCTCACCGCGATCGGCCTGCGTGACCAGCCGCTGCTCGGAGACGCGCGGGGTGGAGAACCGATGGATCGGCTCATCGCCGCGGTCCGGGAGCGCGCGATCCTGCTGATCCTGGACAACTGCGAGCACGTGATCGAGGCGGCCGCGGCTTTCGCCGATCGGCTTCTGGGGGAGTGCCGGAGGCTGCGGATTCTGGCCACGAGCAGGGAACCTCTCGGCATCACCGGGGAGGTGCTGTGGCAGGTCGAGCCACTCGCGCTGCCCGCGAAGGGAGCGGACCCCTCCGAGGTCGGGTCCTCGCCCGCGGTGCGGCTGCTGCGGGACCGCGCGGATCTGGTACGCAAGGACATCGGCTCCGACGCGCCCACCTTGGCGGCCATGGCGCGGATCTGCCGGGCACTTGACGGGATACCGCTGGCGATCGAACTGGCCGCGGCACGGCTGCGCACCATGACCGTCGATCAGCTGGCGCATCGGCTCGATGACCGATTCCGCCTCTTGACCAGTGGCAGCCGTACGGCGCTCTCCCGGCACAAGACGCTGCGCGCGGTCGTGGACTGGAGCTGGGATCTGCTGACCGAGGCCGAACGCGGCGTGCTGCGGCGGCTCTCGGTGTTCTCCGGCGGGGCGAGCCTGGAAGCGGCCGAGCGGGTGTGCGGGGACGAGGCGTTCGCCGGGGAGCAGGTATTCGACGTGCTCACCGCGTTGATCGAGAAGTCGCTGCTGCTCGCCGACGGCGAGGGCACGCCGCGCTACCGGATGCTCGACACCATCAGGGAGTACGCGGCGCACCGGCTCGCCGAAGCCGGGGAGACCGAGCCGGCCCGCCGGGCGCACCTCGCCTACTTCACCGAGCTGGCCGAGACGGCCGATCCGCACCTGCGCCGGGCCGAACAACTGGAATGGCTGGTCACGCTCGACACCGAGCACGACAACATCAGTACGGCCCTGCGCGGGGCGATCGCCGAGGGATGGGCCCACGAGGCGATGCGGCTGGTCGGGGCAGCGGGCTGGCACTGGTTCCTCAGCGGGCACCGGGCCGAGGGCACCGAATTGAGCCTCGCGGCGGCCTCGATGCCCGGTGAGGTGCCCGATGAGGTGCGGGCGCTGGCGTACACCATCGTGACAGTGTTCCTGACCTCCGGGGTCGGCAGCGATCAGTATCAGGCGCAGGAGTGGATCCACGAGGCGTACCGGGTCACCCGGCGCAGCGGGTCTCGCCACCCCATGCTCGGGTTCGTCGGGCTTTGGGAGCGGATGCTGCACGAGCCGACGGGGTTCCTGCCCGCGTTGGAGCCGCTCCTCGCGGATGATGATCCATGGGTGCGCGCGCAGGCCAGGCTCACTCGTGGCCGGTTCCGGCTCACGCTCGGCGGCGACGAGACCGATGTGGACATCGACGCCGAAATCGCCCTTGCCGAGTTCCGCGCGCTGGGTGACCGGATGGGGATCTCGTTGGCGCTGGCGTTCCTGGCCGATCGGCTCGCCATGCGCGGCGAGTTCGCCCGCGCGTGTGAGCACTACGAAGAGGCGGGCACGGCGCTGAGCGAGCTGGGCGTGCGGGAGGAAGCGGTCAGCCTGCGGGTGCGGCAGGCTCAGCTGTACTGGTTGCTCGGCGATGAGCGATCCAGCACGTCCGCCATGGCCGAAGCGCAGCGGTGCGCGGGCGGGATCACCTGGCCGGACGCGCTTGCTGAGCTGGCGCTCTCGAAGGCGCAGCTGGCGCGCTGGCGCGGCGATCCCGATGAGGCACGCCGGCACCTGGCCACGGTGCGGGCGACGCCGGGCCACGCGGAAACGAACGACTTCATCCGCGCCAAGGCCATGGACCTGTACGGCTATCTCGCCGAGGACCTCGACAAGGCCCGCGCGCATCGGAGCGAGGCGTTCCGCGCTGCTGTGGGCGCGACGTATCCGCCGCTGATCGCCGAGGTGTTGATCGGGATCGCGGATCTCGCACTGCGCCAGGGACAGTACGAGCAGGCCGTGCGATTGCTCGCGGCCAGCGACGGTGTGCGCGGTACGCCGGATCGTTCACAGCCGGACGTCTCCAGGATCGCCGCGGACACGCGAAATCGCCTCGGCGAAACGGTGTTCGCCGAGGCGACCCGCGACGGACAGCGGCGGGACTGGCGTGAGCTGGCCGAGATCACGCTCGCTTCTTGAACGACGCGCGCGCCCACAGGTAGCCGATCAGCGCGAGTCCCACACACCAGGCGGCCGCCGTGATGGCCGTGCCCGTCGATGGTGTGCCGGTCAGAAACCTGCGCAGGGTTTCGATGATCGGAGTGAACGGTTGGTACTCGGCGAACTGCCGCGCACCCGGCCCCATCTTGTCGGCCGGTACGAATGCGCTGCTCAAAAAGGGAAGGAGCATCAGCGGGACGCCGAGGATGCCCGCGCTCTCCGGTGACTTCGCCGCGAGACCCGCGGCGACGGTCAGCCAGCTGATCGCCAGTACCGTCAGCACGACGATGCCGATCGCACCGAGCCACTCTGGGAAACTCGCCGACGGGCTGAATCCCATCAGGAACGCGACCCCGATGATGAACGCGATGGCCACCAGGGTCCGCAGCATGGTCGCGATCACGTGCGCGTTCAGCACCGCGGCCCGTGATACGTCCATGACGCGAAGCCGGTTGATGAACCCGGTCGTCATATCGGAATTCACCCCGGTCGCGGTGGGACCGATGCCGTAGCCGATGGTCATAATGATCATTCCTGGCGTCGCGTAGTCGACGTAGTCCGTACCGACGCTGAATGCGCCGCCGAGTACGTAGACCATGAGGAACATCACGAAGATCGGCATGATGATGGCGTTGAGCAGTGTCAGCGGGTTCCGCATCGTGTGTCGGAAGTTGCGCCGCATCATGGTCGCGGAATCCGCCAGGGAAGCTGCGATGGCGTTCATCGTGCGCTGATCTCCTTGTTTCCGTGACCGGTAAGGGCGAGGAAGACGTCATCCAGGTCCGGTGTGTGCACCGACAATTCCTCGACTTCTATGGATTGCGCATCGAGTCGATCGAGCAGCGCTCGCAGTGACCTCACCCCGCCGTCGCCGGGTACACGCAAGGTCAGCTCTTCGTCGTCCCTTGTGGACTCGTGCAGGACCCGCGCCGCGACGTCGAGTTCGTGCCGATCGGTGAACCGTAGCCGGACATGGCTGCCGGGAACGCGGCGCTTGAGCTCATCGGCGGTGCCCTCGGCGACCAGCCGGCCCTGATCGAGTACGGCGATGCGGTTGGCGAGTTCGTCGGCCTCCTCGAGATACTGGGTGGTGAGGAAGATGGTCGTACCCTCGGCGACCAGTTCCCGGATGATCTCCCACATGGTGCGGCGGCTGCGCGGATCGAGTCCCGTCGTGGGCTCGTCCAGGAAAATGATCTGCGGGTCGCCGACCAGCGTCATGGCAAGGTCCAGCTTGCGGCGCATGCCGCCGGAGTAGGACGCCGCCGGTTTGCTCGCCGCTTCAACCAGGTCGAACCGGTCGAGCAACCGGTCGGCGATACGTTTGCCCTCCGCCTTGGGCAGGTGTAGGAGATCCGCCATCATCAGCAGGTTTTCCTCGCCGGTGAGCAGGTCATCCACCGAAGCGAACTGCCCGGTGACCCCGATCGCCGCGCGCACCGCCTTGGTTTCCGTGGCCACGTCGTGCCCGGCGACGACCACCTTCCCGGCGTCGGGGGCCAGCAGCGTGGTCAACACGTTCACCGTCGTGGTCTTGCCGGCGCCGTTGGGCCCGAGCAGGGCGAAGATCGTGCCAGTCCGGACATCCAGGTCGATGCCGTCGAGCACGATCTTGTCTTTGTATGCCTTTCGCAGCCCCGAGGCCACGATCGCTGAACCGTTCATGGCATCCACGATCGCCGAACGCTCTGATACCGGGCCATTGCCGTACTGACGCGGCGGCTGACACGGCACCGCATCCGAGCTGATCGCCGTCAGGGCCTCCGCCGGCCTGGCACGGCAGGACCGGGCGGTGAAGAGATGGCCTCCGGCCACAACCGCGCCGAACTCGAACCCCGCCCGACGGCATCGTCGCCGGCTAGGTTGAAGACCTCTGACGCCCGAGATCCTGACGTCCCCTACCCCGGATGCCATGCTCTCGCCGGTCACGCAAATAGAAGAATGTGGCGCCTCGCAAGCTTGGACTTTCCGCGAGGCCCGGGAATGTCAGCCGTAGGATCCGCTAGGGCCTCCTCCCCGCCTTACGATGCATCATCTGGATCCGCGCTCGCGACGGAAAGCATTTGTCAGACGATCCCTAGCGGCGGTAGTAGTACGCCGCCGTGTAGCCCATGTTTCCCCTAATGCTGACATTTCTGCAGTTCTTCTGCGTGAAGAGTGACCCGCCCTGGTTGGCGCCGCGGAATTTGACGATCCAACCAGGCGAGTCCCAGGTCACCGATTCGACGATGGCGATGTGTCCATAGCGTGGATAGTAGGTGTCCTTCCACACGGCTACGTCACCTTTCCTGGGCGCCATGCCGTGCCCGACATACTTGAACCCGTTCTGCTTCAGGACGGCTCCCATGTCGGTGGCGTTCCTCATCTGTCCGGTCAGCCCGTAGTATCGCTGCACGAACGCGACGCACTGGCAATTTGAGGCGGCCGCCGCACTGACATCCGACTCGTCGATGACGTCGGTGCCGACCCCGGTGGCTGGTCCGATGTCGTCGCCCTCAACCGAGGCGGTGGTTTGGGCGCTGTGAGCGCCGGTGCCGGCAGTCGCCGGTTGACCGAACTGCGCGAACGCCAGTCCGAACGCGATCGTCAGCGCCGCGGTACGTGGCAGAAGGCCGGGAAGGATTCTCGACGATGAACCGCCGCCGCCAGTCAGTGCCATAAGAGCATTTCTCCCTACGAGACTTGAATGATCACGACGGCGAAACGGTATCAGCGACATATATAGCTCTTGCATAGCACGCACCCTTTTGGGTTCCTGCCGGCTTCTGGACAGTCAGCGACATAATCTGACAGAGAATCCGGAATCGGGCAGGGCCGGCCGACGATCAATATCTTCATCTCCGCCGACACGTGCGTGTTCAGGTTTCTTCTACCGAGCGCAAGCGCTTCCGCACCGCCTCTGCTCCCTCAGAAGAGCGCGGCACCTTGTTGATTTCCTGGAGCGCGTATTATGCGGCCTCGGAGAGGTGGCCATGGTCGATCGGCCATTTGATGAGGCTGTCGCTGCCGAGCCATTCGCCGTTGCGCCAGTAGGTGGGATGGCACGCAGCCGATCGAAAGGGACGCAGCTCGGCATTCTCCACTCATCACACAGAAGCCGGTACCGCGGGCTCGACCACGCGGTGCCGGCCGTCAGCCAGGTGCGACGCGCGGGACACACGGGCCAGCGCCAGGAAGGAGATCAGCAGGAAAGCGGCGCCCAGCGGCATGAGGTCCTTCTCCACGAACGGCACCAGGACATCGGCGATCACCAGGACGGGCGTCCACGCCTTGACGTGGCGCCGGATCGCAAGCTGGAGGACCAGGCCGATCTGGGCGACGAAGAACAGCAGCGGCCCGAAGTCGTAGATCACCTGCTGCACCCCGGGAACCGCCTGGACCTGATCGAACAGCGCGCCCATCGCGGCGTGGTCGGCTGACAGGAACCCCACGACGATGTCGATGACGAACTGAGCGATCAGCGTGGCGATGCCGACATATCCGGCGGAGGCCAGTCCAGTGGCCAGGCGTCCGCGACCGGCCAGCCTCCGCATCTCATGAAAGGCCACGGCGAAGAACGCCAGGGCGCCGATGAAGGCCAGATGCCCGGTCGTCCAGGCGAGCCCGGGACCGCGGCTGCCGTCCAGGCCGTCCAGGATGCGGATCACGCCGTAGGTGAAGGTGAGGACGGGGGCGGCGACGAAGGCGATACGGGGGTTCATCTCGTTGACTCCTTAGCTGCGATGACCTCCCCAATCCTGGTTTCCCACAGCCGCACGGACATCGCCGAGGCGAGCGAACTCCCGCATCCCTCTCGAGAGGGATCCGTCATTCCCCCGGATCAGGCGGCCGGTCCCCGCCGTCGTCGTCTCCAGCCGCCACCCGTCCCGGCCACACGTGAGTTCCACCCAGGCGCTCCCCGGAGTGGACGGGCCACCTTGAAGACGTTTGCATTCGATCACGGGCGCCTGGTCGTCGGGACCGGGGTTCGTCATGACATTTCGTCACGCATGGCGGCCAATTCGGCGAGTGCGGCACGCGCCCGGCCGTGGTCGGGGCCGGGGTCGGTACGGGCGGTGATGGCGTCGGCGGCTCCGGTACATCAGCAGCCCACCACGATCGAATGTGGGTTTTGGGCTCATGTGGGCCGATGCGCTGGAGCGGTGAGAGTAGTCCTCCCGAGGGAGAGGCGCTCGCCCGGCAGGAGGATGTCCAAACGGTGTGGCGCGGCGACCATGTGATGCACCTGGCAGGCCCTGTGCGACGTAGTCAATTAGCTACTTAGCGTAACACTTGCCTGGTGGTCAGATGACGCTGACTTGGTCGGCGACAGCCTCTGTGGGGAACGGCAGCTCGCGGGCGGCCGCCGCGCCCGGTTGCGATCGGCTGGAAGGTGGCAGAGAGTGAGCCGGACGGGATGGCGCCGGCGTTTCAGCCCCGTGCGACGTCCCTGACGCCGTACCGGAGATGGACCATGCCGTTACCGAAGCGCCGCTCGTCCAGCAGTTTCAGGTCGACGCGTACGTCATCGGGGAAGAACGCGGTGCCGCCGCCGACGATCGCCGGTCCGACGATGAGGTGGTACTCGTCGACCAGCCCGGCCCGGATCGCCTGCGCCGCCAGGTGCGGCCCGGCGACCGCGATGTCGAGGTCGGTCTCGGCCTTCAGCCTCCGCACCGCCTCCGGGTCGAACGTCCGCTCGATCCGGGTCCGCTCGCTGGCCACCTCCCACAGCGTCGTGGAGTAGACGATCTTGTCGGCGGCCCGCCAGATCCGTGCCCACTCCAGGATGAACGGCTCCTGGCCGGGCACCGTGTGCGCGGTCTCCCAGTAGGCCATCGTGTCGTACATCCGGCGGCCGTACAGGTACGTGCCGATCGATCGCCCGTACTCGTTGATGAACCTGTGCGACTCCTCGTCGGGGCGGCCCCAGCCGAAGTCGCCGTCCCTGTCGCTCGTGTAGCCGTCGAGGGAGGTGATCATCGAGTAGACGAGCTTACCCATGGTGCGCCTTCTTTCCTGTCCTGAGCATGGATCTCATGATCGATGTGCGGCCCTGACGATCGGCGGTGGATCATCCCCCCTGTGATCGTCGGTGTGCCGACACATCCTCGCGTTCACCACACGGTCCCATGAATGACGAGATCTGGAACAGATGTTCGCACGTACTGAAAAATGGGGGAGCGGTGGAGCGTCAGGACATCGAGGTGTTCCTCGTGCTCGCCGAGGAGCTGCACTTCGCGCGCACGGCCGGGCGCGCGGAGAAGACCTCCCGTTCGGCGCGGCTCAGACGGGAGGCGCCTTTCTCATGATCAGCCCGCGTGATCGGCGCGAATCAGCTCAAGGAACGCCGTGGCCGCCGGGGTCGGCCGGCTGTCCCAGATCAGGTGCTCCACCCGCGTCGGGGCATCGCGAAGGCGGATCATGCGCAGGTCGGAGAAGCGCGGCGCGTACGCGGCCGGCAGCATGCCCACTCCGAGGCCTTGCCGTACCAGATCGACCATGAACTCGGCGGACGACACCTCGAAGGGCACCTCACGTTGGACGCCTGCGGCCGCGAATGCCTCGTCCGACTGTGCTCGCCCGGCCGCGCCGACGCGGAAGTCGATGAACGGTTCGTCCGCCAGGCTCCGCAGGTCCACCTCGTTCTCCGTCAGGTGGTGATCCTGCGTGACCACGGCGACCAGTTCGCCTCCGCCGAGCCGGCGGCTCTGGACGCCCTTCGGTTCCGCGCGAGGCGGCAGGCCGAGGAACGCGACGTCGACGTCGCCTCGCCGGACCCGCTCGATCAGGTCTTCGCTACCCGCCGATGCGAGCGTGATCTGCACTCGCGGATAGCGTCGGCGGTAGTCCCTCAGGGCAACCGGCAGGTTGACGGCCGCGACCGTGGGGATGGCGCCGACGGCGAGCCGCCCGCGGACCTCCCCGCTGGCGGCCGCGACTTCGGCCCGCGCGCGGTCCGCGGCCTCCAGACACTCGCGGGCCGCGGGCAGGAACGCCTCTCCGGCCGGCGTCAGCCGTACGCGCCGGCTGGTGCGCTCGAACAGCCGGGCGCCCAGCTCCCGTTCCAGGCCGGCGATCTGATGGCTGAGCGCCGACTGCACGACCCGGCAGCGTTCGGCGGCCCGGGTGAAGTTGTTGGTCTCCGCGACCGCGATGACGTACCTCAGTTGCTGCAGCTCCATCGAACCATCGTGCATCACGATTGATCACGATGAAAAGTATGCGTTGGACTCATTGATCGATGCTCACGCATCCTTGATCCATGACGGAAACCCCGCAGCTCGCGGCCATCACCGTGGTCGCCCCGCGGACTGCCGCTGCGGATGTCGGCGGCCGCCGGGCTCTCGGCCGCGGGCGCGCCCAGCGCACTGTGCCTGCCTGAACGCGCCCGGGCGAAGACGAGTTGATCAATACCGCGGCTATCCGTTCAACCGCACGTCCATGACATGAACGATCAGAAAGAAGAGAATGGCCGCCCACGATAGACACCCTCACTCGACCTTGCGGTCATGGCTGGGGGTTTCTGCGATCACCGCCAGTCTGTTCGTCTTCCTCACCACGGAATTGATGCCCGTCGGCCTGCTTACTCCGATCAGCACAAGCCTGAGCATTTCCGTAGGCATCGCCGGGCTGATGGTCACGCTGTACGGCGTGTCAGCCGGGCTGGGCGTGCCGTTCATCGTGGCCTGGACCAGGCGCGTCAACCGGCGCGTTCTGCTGACCACACTCCTGGCGATTTTGACCCTGGGCAACCTGATCACCGCCATCTCGCCGAACTATCCGCTGGTATTGGCGACACGGCTCATCATGGGATTCGCCAACGGCGTGTTCTGGGCCATCGGCGTGAGCATGGCGATGCGCCTCGTTCCGGAACGCCACGCGAGCCGAGCGGCCGCGGTCGCGATGTCCGGCATCTCCATCGCCGCGGTCGTGGGCATGCCGCTGGGAACAGCTCTGGAAAGCCTCACCGACTGGCGGACCACGCTGCTCATCTGGGCCGGCCTCGGCGCGCTGGTGCTCCTCGCCGTCGTCGCCGCCATTCCCTCACTGCCATCGACGAACGCGGTCTCGGCGCGCGAAGTCTTCGGGCTCCCGCTGAAGAACGTACCGCTGCGTCTGGTGCTGTTCACCGTCGTCCTCTTCGTGCTCGGCCATTTCGGCGCGTACACCTTCGTGCGCCCCTACCTGGAGCACAGCGCATCCACCACGCCCCTCTTCATCACCGTGCTTCTGGTGCTTTACGGCGCAGGAGGCGCGGCCGGGAACTTCATCGCCGGATACACGGTGAACAAGAGCCTGCGGGGCAGTTTCATCGCCGGCCTCGCGGGACTCGTGGTGTCCTTGCTGTTGCTGCTCACGGTCGGTCGCGGGCCGGCCGGCTCGATCATCTCGCTGATTCTCTGGGGAGTTTCCTTCGGCGTCGTGCAGCTGTGCCAGCTCAACATGACGCAGGCCGCCGCACCCGACACCTTCGAAGCCGCGATGTCCCTCAACACCATGGCCTACAACACGTCCATCGCGCTCGGCGCGCTCTTCGGTGGACTGTTCGCCGACCATCTGGGCGTCACGAGTGTCGTCTGGTTCGGCCTGGCACTGACCGCGGCCGCGCTGCTCCTCACGCTCGGCACCCGCCAGAGGACCGCACGCACCGTCCCCGACGACGCGTTGGCGCCCGCCGGTAAGTAGGCCAGTCCTCCAACCCTGACGAAAGAGATTGTCAGTGCGCGTGAAAGCCTTCGATCACCTGGTGCTCAACGTGCGGGATGTTGAGCGGGCGCTGGAGTTCTACGCGGGAACCCTCGGACTTGAGGAAGAGCGGGTCGCGGAGTGGCGGGCGGGCAAGGCGCCCTTCCCGTCGGTGCGGGTCAACGAGTCCACCATCATCGACCTGGTCCACCGCCCGCGCGCTGAGTCCAACGTGGACCACATCTGCCTTGTCGTGGACCCTGTGGACTGGCAGCAGGTGATCGATTCCGGCGTCTTCGCCGTGCTGGAGGGGCCGGTCAGCCGGTTCGGCGCACGTGGCGTCGCGCAGTCGGTGTACGTGCAGGACCCGGACGGCAACACCGTCGAGCTGCGCTGGTACCCCCAGGACGCCGAGCGGTGATGTCGGGCTCGACCACGTGACCATGTCCGCGGTGGCGCGACGACTCGGGGTGAAAGACGCCAGCCTCTACGCGCACGTCCGCAACCTCGAGGACCTGCGCGGACGGATCGCACTGCTGGCGGCGGACGAGAAGACCATCCGCATCGCGGAGGCCATCGCCGGGCGGGCCGGGAAGGACGCGCTGGTCGCGTACGCGAACGCCTACCGGCAGTACGCCCACGACCACCCAGGCCGGTACACGGCGACGCAGATCCCGATTCAGATCGATCCCGAGCTCCTGGCCCGGGCGCCCGGACCGCGGCGCGCGGTCGAGCTGACCTACAGCATGTTGCGCGCCTACGCACTGGACGAGCCTGACCTGACCGACGCGGTCCGGTTGCTGCGCAGTACGCTCCACGGCTTCATCAGCCTCGAGGCCGCGGGCGGGTTCGCGCACGCGCGCCCAGTAGAGGACACCTGGGCCCGCTGCCTCGACGGCCTGCACACCCTCCTGGAGCACTGGCCCGCACACGACGACGAAGGAGAGCCGGCGTGACCAGCCCGACCATCGACCACCTGCGCGTGGACGGCGCCACCCTGCACTACGAGGTGCGCGGCCGGGGGCCCGCTCCTGCTGCTGATCCCCGGCGGCACGGGCGGTGCGGCTTCCTATGACGGCGTCGCCGACGACCTGGCCGCCGATTACACGGTCGCGTCCTACGATCCACGCGGCCTGTCCCGCAGCCCGCTCGACGACCCGGAGGCCCGGCAGCGGGTCGCGCAGCACGCCGACGACGCGTTCCGGTTGCTGGAGCTGCTGTCTCCGGACGCGCCCGCCCACGTGGCCGGCTGCAGTTCGGGGGCGATCGTCGCCCTGCACCTGCTCGCCACCCATCCCGAGCGGGTCGAACGCGTCGTCGCGCACGAGCCGCCGATGGTGGAGGTGCTGCCCGACGCCGCCGTGCACCGCGCGATGCTCGCCCGCGTCCGGGACGCGTTCCACCGGGACGGCTGATGCCCGCGGTCGCCGAGTTCGCGGCGGGCCTCCGAGCGCCCCACCCGTCGACGCCCGGGCGGCCACCGAGCTACCGCCCCAGGCGGCGGCGCGAGCGGAGCGGACGATGGCCGACATGCCCTACTTCATCGGGCGTATCGTGCCGAGCTTCATGGCCTACGCCCCGGACGTGGATCGTCTGAAGGCCCTGTCGGACCGGCTCGTGCTCGCGGGCGGAGCGGACTCAGACGGTGAACTCCCCTATCGTTCCGCCGCCTTCCTGGCCGAGCTGCTCGGCACGGAGCTCATCCACTTCCCCGGCGGTCACACGGGACTCAGCACGCACCCCGCCGAGTTCGGCGAGCTGCTCCGCAAGGTGCTGAGCGCCTAGTTTTACTGACCACGGACGTTGGCGAGCCGGTCCAAGGACGGCACCGCGAGAGTGCCGCCGGGACGCAGGTGAGGTGTTGCAAACCGAACGATTTTCGGCGCGGGCCGCTACAAATCTTGTTGCGCCGGGTGCTCTTCGCGCTGGGAGAATCCCCGGGTGAGCACACGTCGGTCGTTCCTGCTTCCGCCGCGCGCGACCATGACGGGCCAGCTCCTGGCGGAGGCCGCTGTGCGGCGGGGCATGGACGTGCGCACGCTGCCCGGACCTCCGATCCCGACCGACCTGGAAGGACGCACCCACCTGTACGGCGGCGAACGCTTCGCCGACGCGGTGGCGTCCGCGCTGGACATGGCCCTCGTGGATCCGCCCCTCGATCTGCTTGCGGCCCTGCCCGCGTACTTCACCGGCAGGCATGTCGAGCTGATCACTCTGGGCCAGGCACGGCGGCATCGCGTCCCTCGCTTCGTCAAGCCGGCCGCCGGGAAGTCGTTTCCGGCGGGAGTGCGTCCGAACGGCACCGGTCTGCCATCGCACCTTCCCGCCGAGCCCCCCGTGCTGTCCGCCGAACCGGTCGCGTTCGCAGAGGAGTACCGGCTCCACGTCCTGGACGGCGAGGTACGCACCGCGAGCCGCTACGCGGTGTTCGGGGTTCTCGACAGCGCACCGCTGCCGCCAAAGCATCCTGCGCTCGGCTTCGGCGCCGAGGTGGTGAACCACCTGACCGCCAGATCACGCCCTCGAACTGCTGTCGCAGCCGCTCAGGGTACGGGCCGAACCCGCCGATTGGCAGGTACGGCTCGATGAACTCCCACTCTTCGTCTGTCAGTTGGACCCGCGTCACACAAGACGGCCTATCGGACCAGGCCTCGCCATCCGGGCGAATCCCGCAGATTGATCACAATCCGATACGCGCCCTAGCTCTTGACCCGAAGAGTCGTATGGCGCGGGCAATCGAGTTTCCTCGAGACGACGGCCCGCCGAGCAGGCGGATTCACCGAGATGAGGCCGCAGGCCATCCCGAAACGGCAATAAAGTCATGATCTGTGAACCCGATAGGGATAGAGTCTTCCAAGTCACGTAAAGCGAGGAGGTGAGCCCGATGACCACGAACCACCCTGTCCGGGCACTCCTGGCCGCTGTGTCTGTCTGACCGGCACCCAGGAGCGCCCGCCCGTCGAGCACTCCTGAACGAAGGAACAATGACAGTCAAGCCCTTTCAGATCTCCGTATCCGATGACGTCCTGAACGACCTGCGTACGCGCCTCGCCCGCACCCTCTTCACGGCGGCGTCAGACACCGCCTACTGGGCCGCCGGGACCGATCCCGGCTACCTGCGCGAACTCGTCACCTACTGGGCGGACGGATTCGACTGGCGCGCGGCCGAGACGGCGCTCAACGCCTACCCGCATCACATCGCCGAGATCGCCGGACAGCAGGTGCACTTCGTGCACCTGCGCGGCAGAGGCGCCGAAGGCGCGCCCGCGCCGTTGCCGCTGATCCTGACCCACGGCTGGCCAAGCAGCTTCGTGGAGATGCTGCGAGTCGCCGAGCGGCTGGCCGACCCGGCTGGCCACGGCGGTGATCCCGCTGACGCATTCGACGTGGTCATTCCCTCGCTGCCCGGTTTCCTGTACTCCGAGCTGCCGCAGGGGCCGTTCACCCGCAGGGGCGTCGCCGAGACCTGGCACACGCTCATGACCGAGACCCTCGGCTACCCGCGCTTCGGGGCCTTCGGCGGTGACATCGGGGGCGGGGTGACGCAGTGGCTCGGCGCCCTCTACCCGGGCGAGGTCGCCGGCGTCCACGTCACCTCCGCGGTGATCACGACTGACTTCCGGGAGCAGCCGCCGACCGCCGAGGAGGCGGCATACCTCGAAGCCCTCAGCGCGTACGACGCCACGGACCAGGGCTACAGCGAGATCATGTGCACCCGGCCGGACACGATCGCCGCCGCGCTGGCGGACTCCCCGGCGGGACTCGTCGCATGGATCATCGACAAGTATCGCGACTGGAGCGACTGCGGCGGCGACCTGGAGACCCGCTGGGACAAGGACACCCTGCTGACGGTCGCGACCCTCTACTGGGCCACCGGCACCATCGGCTCATCCTTCCGGCAGTACTACGACTACCCCCAGAACAGACCGGTCCCGAACATCACGGTGCCCAGCGCGGTGACGCTGAGCAACGAACCGGCCTATGCGAACATCCCCCGGAGCCTCACCGAACGTCTCTGCACCGACCTGCGCCACTGGAGCACCCCGGAACGGGGAGGACACTTCATGGCTCATGAGGAACCCGAACAGGTCGCCGACGAGCTGCGCACCTTCTTCCGGCCCCTCAGGTCCGGAAGCTGACGTCCGTCCCCCCGCGGCCACCGGTCGCGGGGGGACTCACGGGACGTGGCCGGCGTGACGGGAGTCTCCGGAAGCGCCCTTCTCTGAGCCGGATGTCCGATACGGTGCGGGTGCCGATTATTCATCCGGCCAGGTAAATCCGCGTGGTGGTACTCCCTGAGGACGCCTCCCCGTCGGTCGCGTCGGCGAATGTCGAAATCGCAGCTACGCGATCGGCGCGCTACGCCGGCCGAGGAGGCCGCCGCCGAGGTCACCGCGCTCGAACTGCACCAGCCGGATATGCCGTCGCCGCGCTGCACCAGCTCCCCGACAGCGACTGGTTCGAGGAGTACTACACGCCGCTGTCGGAACGAGCCCACACGGCCGAGTTGACCGTGACCGGGATGCGCGAAGCGGTCGCGGCCGCCCTGCAAGAGATCACCATGCGCCACGAGCACGGCACGGGCTACCAGTACACCGGCTACGTCCTGCGCCCGCAGGCGAGCACAGAAACGGACTCGAACACTCCCATGACCACTTCCTGGATCACCCGCCCCGAGACCGCCGCCGACCTCGCCCAGATCCGCGAGGTCAACCTCTCCGTCTTCCCCACCTCTCACGAGGCCGACCCGGTCGAGGCGCTGCGCGCCGACCCGGTGGCCTGGCCCCTCATGGATCGCGCAACAGCCCGACGGCGCCATCGCCGGGTTCGCGCTGCTCACCCGCTGCCACGTTGACGGCTTCCCCGCCCTCATCCTGGGCCCGTGCACTGTACGGCCCGAGCACCAGTGACGCGGCGCCGGTTCGGCCGCTATCCACGCCGCCCGGCAACAGGACGAAAACCTCGTGCTCGTGCTCGGCCACGCCGAGTGCTTCCCCCGCTTCGGCTTCGTCCCGGCCTCGCGCCATACCATCCGGCCTCCTCGCCCAGGTGTACCCGAACGTCTACTTCGACGTCGGGCTGGGAGTGAACTACACCGAGGCGCGCAGCGTGGCCGTCGTCGCCGAACGCCGGGAGCCTGCTCGCCGCCTACCTCGCCGCCGCGCGCGTGATCGGAATCGACGGCCGGTGAGACCTCGGCGCGACGCCTCCCCTGACGGAACCGTGATCAGCGTGAACTGATCACGGCGCCCTGAACGGAGTACGGCTCCCACCCCCACCGGGGCGGGAGCCGTACCACTTTCGGGTGAAGCGTTTCGGCCCGGCACCGATCTCCGTACGGGAGGTCCGGATCTTCCCGGAACGCGTCGGGCCGGACGAGCCGCTCGTGCCGGAGTTCCGCGACCACCGGGACGCGCACGTGCCCTGGCGGCTCGGCGCCTGGCTTGATGACCTGGGCAGAAACCACCGTATGCTACTCTATGATGCCAATTGGTTACGCTAAGTAATAACGGGGGTTATTGTGAAGATCGCCTGCGTCGGCGGCGGACCCGCCAGCCTGTACTTCTCGATCCTGATGAAACGGGTGGACCCATCCCACGACATCACCGTCCACGAGCGGAACCCAGCCGGTTCGACATACGGCTGGGGCGTGACCTACTGGGACGGACTACTCGACTACCTCCACGGCGCCGACCCCGAATCCGCACGCACCATCGAGGAGAACTCAGTCCACTGGGACAGATGGGAGATGCACGTCTACGACCGCGCCACAGTGGCGACGGTGACAGGGGAAGACTGGGGCGAAGGCTTCGGCATCGGCCGGCATCAACTGCTCGACATCCTCACCGAACGCGCCCGCTCCCTCGGCGTGCACATCGAGTTCGAACACGAGATCACCGACAAGGACGAACTCGCCGACGCCGACCTCGTCGTCGCCGGCGACGGCGTCAACAGCCTGCTGCGCGAACGCCACACCGACCACTTCGGCTCCGAGATCACGGTCGGCCGCAACGTCTACGCCTGGCTCGGCACCACCAAGGTCTTCCGCTCCTTCACCTTCACCTTCGTGGAGACCGCGCACGGCTGGATCTGGTGCTACGGCTACGGATTCAGCAAGGACCACAGCACCTGCGTCATCGAATGCTCCCCCACCACCTGGGAAGGACTCGGACTCCACCAGGCGAACAAAGCCGACAGCCTGGCCCTCCTGGAGAAACTCTTCGCCGACACCCTGGACGGACACCCACTGATCGCCCAGGCGCACACCGAAGACGGCACACACTGGCTGAACTTCCGCACTCTGACCAACCGGACGTGGTACCACGACAACCTCGTCCTGCTCGGAGACGCCGCGCACACCACCCATTACTCCATCGGCGCCGGCACCGCCCTCGCACTGGAAGACGCCGCCTTCCTGGTCAACGCACTACACGGGGGGACACAACTCCAGACCGCCCTCGCCCGCTACGACCGGGAACGCCAAGCCGCGATCCGCCTCTCCCTGAGAGCGGCCCGCTATAGCGCCCGATGGTACGAGGACCTCCCGCGCTACGTCGGCCTTCCACCGGAGCAACTGTTCGAACTGCTCGGCCAGCGGCGCTCCCCGCTCCTCCCGCACGTCCCACCACGGCTGTACTACCGGCTCGGCCAGGCGGCCGATCAGTTCTACTACCGGCTCGGCCAGGCGGCCGATCAGTTCAGGTCGCTACGCAACCGCGGACGCCGGCCGGATCCCGGACCACACGAACCAGACACGCCGGGACAACCGGACGAGATGATCACGCGCTGACCCGCCCCGGGACGAAAACGCGACCACCGGCGCCGCCGCACCACGTACGCCGAGGCGGAGCCACCGCCGCGCACCGCCGCCGAACGCCAACACGAAGTCAGACCTCACGACACGGCCCTGAACTCCTACAGCTACGAAACGAGCGGGACTGTAAGAACAACGGCGTGCGCCGTGAGGCGCTGTGATTCGAGCGGAGGTGAAAGACCTTCGCCGCCTGCCCTGTCGTAGCAGGGAGGTGGAGCTGGGGGCAGCCTGATCCGGGTGGTGCCGGGAGGGCGGGAGCAGCCCCGACAAAGCCGGAACGTGCCAGTACTGCCAGACGGTGCGGGTTCGGTAAGCGGGATGGAGAGGAGTACGCGAGGAACCGGCGTCGTTACGTCCCTCAAAAGTACACCGGCTCGAACCTGGCGGATCAGGGCCGGAGGCGGTGCGCACCCGACCCCCTTTCCGGGGCGGGGAACTCCTGGGTGGCTTGCCGATGGCGACCGGGAGGCCATGAGGAAGGACTACGGCGTACTCATGGCGATGCCGCTGGGACAAAGTCGGGCTCCTCCTTCGTCGAGCGAATCACAGTGAACACGGGAACCGTCTCGGATCTTGCTTGCCGTCTCGTGGCCAGCGGGGCGGGCGGGCTGGGCGCACCGACCGCCGATCGGTCCGGGGACGGGGCGGAGCCGCCGTAGTAGTCCGAGGCCGGGAAAGCCGGTCACATGGCCAAGGGCGGCAGCGGGAACGCGAAGGGATGGATGCTGCAATGCCGAAAGACGCGCCGCCGAATGGTGGCGCCTGGCCGGAGCAGGTCCCGATGGGGCCGCGTCGGCGGGTATCGGAGATGCAGGCCAAGCTTCACCGTTGGGCGGCGGCCGAGTCTGGCCGCAGGTTCGATGACCTGTTCAACCTCGTGCATGATCCGGCGACGCTGCTGGTGGCGTTCGACCGGGTCGCGGGTAACACCGGATCCCGGACGGCGGGCGTTGACGGGTTGACCGTCGCCGCCGTTGAAGAGCAGATCGGGGTCCGGGGGTTCCTGGACGACCTGCGAACCAGTCTGAAAGAGGGTTCGTTCCGGCCGCTGCCGGTGCGGGAGCGTGTGATTCCCAAGCCGGGCGGGTCGGGAAAAGTCCGCCGCCTCGGGATACCGACGGTGGCCGACCGGGTCGTGCAGGCCGCGCTGAAGCTGGTGCTGGAGCCGATCTTCGAGGTCGACTTTGCGCCGGTCTCATTCGGGTTCCGGCCCCGGCGGCGAGCCCAGGACGCGATCGCCGAGATCCACCATTTCGGCACCCGCGGATATCAGTGGGTGTTGGATGCCGATATCGAGGCGTGCTTTGACTCGATCGAGCATGCGGCCGTAATGGACCGGGTGCGCCGACGCGTCAAGGACAAGCGCGTCCTGGCGTTGGTGAAGGCGTTCCTCAAGGCCGGGGTCCTTACCGAACTCGGCCAACTCAGGGACACCCCTACCGGGACGCCGCAGGGCGGCATCTTGTCCCCGCTTCTGGCCAACATCGCCCTGTCGGTGCTCGATGAGCATCTGCACGGGCCGTGGGCCGACGGCGGGACGATGTCCACCGAGGGCCGGCGCGCGGCCCGCCGCCGCAAGGGCCTGCCGACCTGGCGGATCGTTCGTTACGCGGACGATTTCGTGGTCTTGGTGCATGGCACCCGGCAGGATGCCGAGGCGCTGCGCGAGGACGTCGCCACCGTGCTCGCACCGCTGGGGTTACGGCTGTCACCGGCCAAGACCCAGGTCGTGCACCTGAGCGACGGGTTCGACTTCGTGGGGTTCCACATCCGGTGGCGCAGCAAGCGAGGAACGAGCACCTGGCACGTCTACACCTTCATCGCCAAGCGACCCATCCGCTCGGTGAAGGCCAAGATCCGTGCCCTGACATACAGGAAATCGCAGCAGGATCTGGAGTCCGTGCTGAGAAGACTCAATCTGATCATGCGCGGCTGGGCCAACTACTTCCGGCATGCCGTGGCCAAACGCGTCTTTGAAGACCTCGCCCGGTTCACCTGGCGCAGGCTCATCACAATGCTGATGGTTCGGCATCACTGGAGGTGGAAAGACGTCCGCCGGTGGCTGGTGACTCCCGACGGGAGTTGGCGGCGAATCGCGGCGGGCGGGATCGAGCTGTTCAACATGGCCAGCACGCCGGTCACCCGATACCGCTGGCGCGGCAGCAGAATCCCCAACCCCTGGATCCTCGACCACGCCTGAACGGCAGATCCCGTGGAGAGCCCGTTGCGTTGAGAGGCGCACGGCGGGTTCGGCGAGCGGCCTGGAGAAACGGACCGGGAGCAATCCCGACACCGCGCTCCAGGCCGACTCAACTCTGTCGCAGATTCGGTGGTGACGGAACGTCCCGGCACGACGGCAAATCGTGCATGATCTCGACGAGCTTGTGAATGTGGTGTTCTCCGGGTTATCGCCACTGGTCGTGAAGGACGTGGCGGACGAGGGCGAGTGCATCCAGGCGGCCGCAGCCCGGACAGGCCGGTCGCCTGCCCGGGCTGCGGCCGCTTAAGGCGCACAGGAGGTGGACTGCGAATCCGTTGCTGTCACCGTGGCTCAAAAAAACGCCCCGGAGCTTGATCGCTCGGGGCTGTTCAAGTGCGGTGGTCAGGGGCAGGGTCGAACTGCCGACCTTCCGCTTTTCAGGGTGGCAATCACCCTGCTCGCTCACTGCGAACCAGGGGAAGACGGGTGCGAGCGTGTCGGCGGTCGTAGACGTTGCCGTCAGGCGTATCCCTCCGGCTCTCCTTCAGTCGCCCGGCAGCACGTGGAGGCGAGTCCGAGATACCGGGGCAACCCCATGACATCGACGCTCTCCCCATCACCTGGCCATTTCAACTCGGGCAGCTACCTAACAGCGGCTTCCGACAGTCCTGCCCGAAGGAGTCGCACGAAACAGGACAGCATCGCGAACGGCGCCTGACCGGAAACCCGAGCTCACCGCACAGCACCATCCAACCTGGCCGGTAGCTCCCAACCCTCCCAACTCGGTCTTCCCGCGCATGGCCGCTCCGCACCAACAGGCCCATGCACCTCCGCTATTCGGCCGAATCCAGGGCGAAACTCCCGTTAATTTGTTTGCCGCCGGCCGGCCTGGCCGGATAGGAAGCTTGGGTGCTAAAAGGCAGCAAAGTCGGGCTCAGGGCCCGGCATGAGGACGACATCCCTATCCTGCGGACCGAGCTCTACGACGACGTGGTCAACTCCTCGCGGGCTGGAAGCCGACCGTGGCGGCCGATCACGCCCGGCTCGAAGGACTCGCGACTCGTGGTGGACGACAATGAGCAAGGGCACGTCCCGTTCTCCGTGGTGGAACTGGACGGCGGCACGCTGATCGGCACCGCGACGCTGTGGGGCATCGACAACCACCACCGGTCCGCGCACATCGGGCTGGGGCTGCTGCCGTCGGCCCGCGGCAAGGGCTACGGCACCGACGTGGTCGCGGTGCTGTGCCACTACGGCTTCGTCGTGCGCGGCCTGCAGCGACTGCAGATCGAGACGCTGTCGGACAACGCCGCCATGCTGCGCTCCGCCGAGCGCAACGGCTTCGTCCGCGAGGGCGTGCTGCGCTCCTCGGCCTGGGTGATGGGCGAGTTCCTGGACCAGGTGCTGCTCGGGCTCCTCGTCCAGGAGTGGAAGTCGGCCTCGAAGGGCTAGCCGAACTGCGGAAACGCGCCATGATCCATCCCGCAAATATCCCGCAGACAGCGGCCGAGGGCTGCTCATCGCGGCGTATGGCTGCGCACGGGTGGAGACGATCAACGGCGCCCGGCCAGAGCAAAGCTGCTGGTCAGACGCCGTTTTCGGAGGTGGGAGCGGAGAGCGTGGGATTCGAACCCACGAGGAGCGTCAAGCCCCTAGCGGTTTTCAAGAGCACTACGGTTTCACCGCCCACACCGGTCCTGACCTGCGAATTAGCCAGGTGAAAGAGGCTGGCCAGCGAAGATCATCCCGCACATATCCCGTGTTGGAGCGGCTGAGTAGCTACCATTCGGCCTGCGAGATCTCCATCGCCTGCACCACATCCGAGACTAGGTGATCCCGTTGTGCTGGGTGGCCGGCACCACCTGCCGCAGTCGATCATGGCGGCACTAGCCGATGTGTGGCAGGCCGCTCCCGGTGAGGTAGTGGCCGATCCGTAACCGCATTGACCGGTCCATCCGCAGGCCCGCGACCTGATCCCGGGGGACCCATCGGACCTCACTGGATTCGCTGCTCGAGGTCGGTGCGCCGCTGACAGCGTGAGCAGTGAGCATGATGGAGAACTCCTGCCGGGCCTCACCGTCAGAGGTGTAGAGGATCACATGCCTCGGGTCGGTGTAGGTGCCAACAAGGCCGGTGATCTCGCACAGGACGCCGGTCTCTTCGAGGGTCTCCCGTACGGCGGCCTGCGGGAGGGATTCGCCGAGGTCGATCGCCCCGCCGGGGACGGCCCAGTTGCCATTGTCAGACCGGCGGATCATCAGCAACTCGCCGGCATCGTTAGTGACGACGACGTTGACGGACGGGACGAGGCTGTTGGGTTCAGGCGCAGCGGGGTCATCATAGAAGTCGATCCGGCGGGCCATGGCTACGACCCTATCGGCCGGGCCTGCTCCTCCTCAGCGATCGTCACAGCCTCCGGCTATACAAAGATGGCGAGGCTCGTCCGCAGTCTGGCCCCGTCTCCGGCAACTGCTCAGCCTGGTCCTGAAGAAGTCACACCGTCCAGTCACGCTCGGGGCTGTTATTAGCCTCGGGCTTTCGCGGTGAATTTCTCCGAGGTTGATCGTTTACATGAGAAAAGCGCCTCTGAACTGGGAGGATCGGGCTTGTCGAGAGTCCTGTCCGCGCCAATTCAGAAGGCACTTT